>JAHIFK010000221.1 GCA_018900975.1 Methanobacteriota archaeon | reverse complement strand
TTGTATTTTGTATTTTGCTAAAACGCCATTAAAAGGATTTAATCAGTTTCTTTTTTCGTTTACTTATCGCAAGTGCAAGGGGTAGATTCAACCTCTGCCTGAAGGCCAGAGGTATACTCTACCCCTTG
The DNA here is from genome assembly GCA_018900975.1 of Methanobacteriota archaeon. Lineage (GTDB taxonomy): Archaea > Halobacteriota > Methanosarcinia > Methanosarcinales > Methanoperedenaceae > Methanoperedens. The sequence goes on along the minus strand of JAHIFK010000221.1, from coordinate 4,885 downwards.
ACCCCAGCGCAATGAATCCGAAAATACGCCTTATCCTGAGGGCCAGCAGACCTGAGAGCGTTAAAAGATTCCTTAAACTTGGGGCAGATAAGGTCATTTTGCCGGAAGAAGCAGGTGCAAATCAGATGGCAGTTGCGGCAAAGGAATACTTTTAACTCGTAAATATAAAAAACTTTATAACTGTCAATTACAAAAACCTTATAATCTATAATGTGAATGTAGCCTCTCGCGCCAAGGTGGCGGAACGGCCACGCAATCGCCTGCAGAGCGATTCCAATCCGGTTCGACTCCGGACCTTGGCTTATTTTTCAAAGCTGATTTTTCCAGTATAAGGCTCTGCCTTATCCCAGATAGTGAAGAATTTTTCCCTCAATTCTTCAGCCAGTTTCGCATCCCTTATATTGATGAGCGCGAACAGATCGTCAGGGGCTAATGGGTTCAGAACCTCAAGCAAAACATTTTCCCTGTCAATAATATGGAACGGAGTCGCAGGTATGGCTGCCATCCTGCAATTAAATCCCGTGCCCATGTGCATCATCAGGTTCTTGATGGAAGAAGACCTCTCGAGCTCGCTAAAATCCACTTCTTCGTTCAGGATAGCTTTAACATCTACTCCCTTTTTAAGAACATCATGTATGGCGCTTAAGATACCGGGAAGTTTTTCTATCTTGATCTTTTGTTTCAATCTCTCAGATGTCTTTTGGGATGCCATGAAAAACAGTACTTCCTTATTAGCGCTAATTATGCATTCCCGAAAAAGGTCAAGGGAGTTATCTCCGATCGCCACGGTCCAGAATGTCTTTGCGGACTTATTTGGTTTTATTACGGTAAGTTCTGACGCAAGCTCACTTGCCAGTTCATCCATCTCCATGCTTGCTCGTGTGAATTCTTCCAGTTTGTTCTTTAAAAGCCGTTCAAGTGCCGCAGCAGGCTCAACACACACATATTTTCTGGGTCTGGTATCCTGTGCGCGGATCAGGTGGAATTCCTCAAGACTTGAGAGCACATTGTATATCCTGCCCATAGGTATCTTTGCCCTGGTAGCAAGCTCATTGGCTTCGGCGTCGCCCAGTTTAAGAAGCGCTATGTACGCCTGCGCTTCATATCCGGAAAGCCCGAGCTTTTTCAGTTTCTCGATCACGAGTATTAATATTTCGCCCGTATATATAAACTTATTCAATTAAACCACTTTTAAGTTGTTTAAACCAGAACAATTTAAATACTTGAAACAATAGAATTGGGGGGTATAAAACCCAACCAAAAAAATTACTTTAGGTAGTTATGCCGGATTTCCTTGAAAATAACCTGAAAAAGCTTGCGGAAATACAGAGAAAGCATACAAAACTGCTTGCCGTAATGATAGTTATCTTTACCATTATCGTGGGCTACGGTCTAAAGGACCTTACAGTAAACTCTGATATCAGGAAAGAGATGCCCACAGAACTGCCGATATTCAAACTCGACGACCGTATATCCGATAAATTCGGCGGGGCTGATACTGTGGTCATTGCAGCGCAGCTTGATGTTTCAGTAGATTCAAAAAAAGCTGTGAGGGACATTCGCGACCCCGATGTGATACGTTCCCTTATTTTCCTTGACGGAGCGCTAAGGGACAGGGAAGATGTATCAAGCGTGGCTTCCCCCGCAAGTTTATTCAGGGGCAGAAAAGCAGTCTCTGATGAAGAGATCTCCGCAATGATGCGATCCCCTTCTGCTGATGCGTTCTTGAGCAAGGACTACAGCATGGCGCTCATGTACGTGACCGCTGACCTTGGCTCGGGCGAAGAAAAGATCCTGAGTTTTAACAGGTTTATCGATGAGCAGATAAGTTACACTCCGCATCCACCGGGAATAAAATTCCGCGTCACCGGAGCCCCGCTTCTGAGGGTGACCATCTTTGACCTGCTGAAAAGGGATGCTGTCTTTACACTGATAGTTGCAGCTATTCTCATACTTCTCCTGCTTTTCGTTATGCAGCGTTCGTTCACACATGGATTTCTTATATTCATCCCGCTTTCACTCGGACTGATATGGACGATGGGAACACTTGGCTGGCTGGGGATACCGCTGTCTATCGCCACTGTAGGCTTGAGTTCTATGATACTTGGGCTTGGAGTGGAATACGGCGTGTTCGTGGTGAGCAGGTACAAAGAAGAACGGGCAAAAAAAATAAGCCAGCTTGAGTCGATGAAGACCACAGTACACGGGATAGGCACAGCTGTCATCGGGTCAGGGCTGACCACTATGGTGGGTTTTGGCGTATTGTCGTTCACCACCATGCCGATGATACAGCATTTCGGTCAGACGCTGGCGCTCGGGATAGCATACTGCCTTCTTGCAGCGCTCTTTGCAAATCCCGTGATGATACTGCTTGAAGAGGACTACGAGTACTGGAATACCTACAGGAAACTTGAAAAATACACAACTAAGAAGGAAATACACGAAGAGAGAGGCAGGTAACATGATTAACAGGTTAATAGAAAAGTATTCTAAATTCGTTACCAGCCGCCCGTTCATCGTGCTGACGGCAGTGATCGTGATCTCAGCCTTCGCCATCATAATGGCTGGCACCATCCAGGTCAAAAGTACGGAACAGAGGGATTTTCTTCCGAAAGATGTGGAAGTCATGAACACGCTTTTCAAGATAGAAGACGAATTCGGAAGCACCAATATGGTCTTTCTCGTTGTTGAGATCGACCCTCAGTACAGCGGGTCTGATGAAGTTTCGGATGTCAGGGACCCGGTCGTTATCAGGTATATGGACCGGATGTCTCAACTTGCTGCGCATACTGACGATGTGATCGATGTCTCAAGCCCTGCTTCAATGCTTAAAAGCCTCAACAATGGAAGATTGCCGCAGTCACTGAGGGAGGTACAGGAAATAACAGGCAAGAATGGGCTTTTTGACAGGTATTTCAGCAAAGATTATACAATGGCTCTTGTAAGGATACAGACGACAGACGACGTTGACCTTAATAACCTTGAGGATGAACTCGGTAAGATACTCAAGGAAATACCCGCGCCTCCCGGAATAAATGCTCAGCTTGGCGGAACAGTGCTGGAAGGTCAGGTGATGAGCAAGTCCATCGGACCTGATATGGCAAGAACGACAACATACTCGCTGGTTGGCATCCTTATGGTCATACTTATTGTGTTCCGCTCTGTAAAATACGGATTTACTCCCTTGACCACAATAATTTTTGGAAGCCTCTGGGCTATGGGATACGTTGGATTTATCGGGATGGGACTAACCTCCGAGACATCAGGCGTGCTTTCCATGATTATGGGCATCGGGATAGATTTCGGGATACAGGTCGTGACAAGGTACAGGCTTGAGCTTCCGGGCAGATCGCCGCAGGAAGCCATGACAGTATCACTTAATAATGTCATTGTCCCCATGTCAACAACTACACTGGCAGCACTTATTGGTTTTAAGGCGATGTCACTGGGAAAACTAACGTTCCTTGCAGACATGGGCACCATAATGGCATACGGGGTCGTGGCAAGCATGTTTGCAGCCATAACAGTTGTTCCTGCGATCATAGTCATATTAGATAGTATAGATATAAAAAATTCAATCAAAAAATTAATTGATAGATTCGAGGTAAGAACATGAATAGCAAATTTTTATTAACAGGTATGATGATACTGATATTATCAGCGGCAGCGGTCTCAGGGGCGCCTATTACTGGCGGAACAGGGAGCAGGATACAGATGAATTTCATGCATCAGGATCCAGACCCTGCGGATGCCGGAAAGTACATCGATATCCGATGGCAAATAGTGAACACGATAGGGGGCGCCACTGAGAACCTGAGGTTCCATCTCGATGCCGGCTACCCATTCTTATTTGAAGCGGGAGATACGCCTGATAAAAATCTGGGAACAAGCGTCGGAACAAGCGAAAAAGAGGTTTATTATGTGCTTCATTACAAACTGAAGGTGGCAGATAATGCCCTCAAAGGAACCTACAACATAACTCTGGGCTATTCCACGGGTGAAGGGTGGACGAATAAGGTTTTCCCGATATACATTGATCCGAAAAGGTCAGATTTCGTGGTTGGAGCGCTTGTTACCTCTCCTGAGAAGCTCATAGCAGATACAGATGAGGTAAAACTGTCTGTCAATATTGATAATATCGGGAAAGGGAATGCACAGAACGTCAAGGTCAAACTTCTTCTGCCTTCAGGTTTTAAGCCAACTTACAGTTATTCTGACGAGGACAGCATAGGTATACTGGAAAAAGGCAAGAGTAAAACTTCAAATTTTTATGTGGATATCGCCGATGACGTTACTGAAGGAGAATACGGGGCGAAACTAAATATCACTTACAGGGATGAGAACGATGAAGAGAACCAGTACAGGACAAAAACGCTTGATCTGAATATACCAATCAAGCCTGCGCCGCATCTTGTGATAGAGTCTGTTACATATAGCCCGGAAAAAATAGTACCCGGCACAAATACAGACATCCTTATAAAAGTGAAAAATACAGGGACACAAAAAGCAGAGTCGGTCTCACTGCGCGTGTTCAAAGATTCAGCCCAGCCATTCAAGTTCAGTGAAAAATCAGATTTTATTGGCAAACTGGAACCTGGAGATACTGGCGAGGCAGTGATCAGGTTGACCGTTGAAAGTTCTGCAGTAGCCAAAAAGTATCTTATGGATGTTGAAATAAGGGCTATTGACCAGAAGGAAAATGTCATGATATTCAGGAGGACAGTTCCACTGACCGTGAGTTATGAAACAAAAGGGCTGCCAACTGCTGGTATTATGGGAATTCTCGTTGTTATTGGGGCTGCCGCGTATTTCAGAAGGAAATCGTAACATTCATAGACCAGTATGACCTACAGGGAACTATGATCGAGAGGAAGGAGATAACAGA
>JAHIFK010000220.1 GCA_018900975.1 Methanobacteriota archaeon | reverse complement strand
GAAAATAAAGCAGGCTCTGGGCGAATATGAAAAATACGTCAAAGGTCTGTCCATTGACGTGACGATCAAATACACTATCGAAAAAAGATCCTAGATCCCGGTCTTGTACCTCAGTATGGCGCCAATGCCGCCAAAAGCTGTCATAAGCTGGTTCCCTTCTTCAAAGTCGTTCGAGATAAAGGCGGTGTTAGTACTCATCTGGTCCGCAACAGTTGAAAGTTCTTCCACGATATCCACAGACTCAGCGATCTTCATGCCTGACCCGCACTTTGTGCAGTTCCCGGGCTGGTACTCCTCTCCAGCTTTTTTCGTGATAGTCTTCTTTTCTTCGTTGCTGCAGTTGCCACATTTTATGGTTATTCTGACCTTTCTTAGTTCATCTGATAACAGAAGCGTGTCCACCGATCCCATTTCAAGGTTCTTCCTGACCTGTTCTTCTCCGTATGAGGCAAGACCTGAATCATTTACAAGCTCTTTCAGGAAACGCTCCATATACTTTTTCTCTTTTACTACATCAAGGTCCTGCAGGGCTTCTCCCAGTTTATCGAATAATTCATAAAGACCTGACTCGTCCGTATACGCCACATCGAACAGCCCAAGTATCTTTTTCTGGATCTCATGATGCAGGTAAGCCCCACTTTCAAATTCTTCCTTCGTGGGCGACGGTCCGCCTATGAAAACACCCATGAATTCCTTTGGATCAATAGCCACGAAGACCTCGCTTGCAGCATCTGCTATCTTTGTATAGAAATCATTTATCGCTATAAGTCGAAGCTGCTGGAACCGGTGGGCGCTCTGACCGCCTTTGCGCTGTTTTCCAGGGACAGTGGAAGTGAGATGAGCCATTTCTTCGATGTGTTTCCCGCGCAGCAGTCCAACAGTGGCTTCGCGCCTGTCAAGCACCATGAGCCCGTATGTCTGTTTCTCATGCAGCATGTCCTCAAGAGGAGTGAGAAGGAAGGATGAATCGCAGTGGTACTTATAAGATACAATAGGTTCAGGCGGCTCGATAATAAAAGTCAGCATATCGGTCTTGTTAGCGCCTATGTCCACGGCTCCGCAGAATATGACCACACCGTTCACAGGGGCTTTTGGAATAAGCTTGAGACGTGAAAGCAGTGATTCAATAGCTCCAGTAACATTTTGCCTTGTCACCCTTGACTTGATATTGGAAGCCTGACCGAACTCTTCCCTTAACTGGCTCGATACTTCGTGCACTTGCTTGTCATGAGGGATATATAGCGAAATGAGTTCAGTGCCTCTGCCGTGCTTATCGCGAAGCGCCTCTAGCGTCCTTTTGAATTCGTACTTTTTATGAGCTTCAGATTCGACCATTGAATTAATATCCTCCAAAGAATAGAAGAGTTTCTTTCATATACTCTAATATAGATAAATGTTAAGTCAAATATCTTTTATTTTTGCCCCTTTGTTCCTTGCCTTTGTAATGAAAACCTGTCTTTTTCCGCCCAAAAATTCCACAGCGATTTTTTTGAGTTCCTCTGCATCTTCCCCAAATGCATAAACAGTTGGACCAAAAGAACTCATACCAGCCCCGTATGCCCCTTCTTCCCTTAGTATTTTCATCAATACATTCGAAACAGGTTGAAGTCCGACCTCTCTTTTCTTAAAGCCAAGCTCCTGTATCGCATTTATGCTGCTGCCAAATGCCACCATATCCTCGTCAGCTAGAGCAGGAAGAAGCTGCATCAGGATGATGTGTGAGAGTTTTTCCACCTCGCGCAATGGCACAGGGCATTCTGTCAGGAATATGTTCTCTTCTTTCTTCATGTATGCCCCCTTATGCGCGGGTATCGCGACAACAACAGGCCAATCGGGGAAGTTTTTTCTCAATATGATCGGAGCAGGAGGAAGCTTGCTTGCCGCGGATGGAAGGAACGCTTTTTTTTCACTGAACTTATGTCCTCCGTCCAGAATGAAGCCACCCTTATCGAATGCCGCCACTCCGATACCGCTCGTTCCGCCCCTGCCTACTTTCGCCGCGATCTCATACACGTTCAAACCCAGGTCGTATAGCCTGTTCACAGCCATACCAGCAGCAAGTGCAGCCTGGGT
>JAHIFK010000219.1 GCA_018900975.1 Methanobacteriota archaeon | reverse complement strand
AATTAAGACCTGAGATAGATGAGTATTTTTCAAAGTTTAAATGAAATTGGATGGCTGTGATTTATGATTGATACATCAAAGATAATATATTCACTAAATATTGAAGATGTTCAAAATGTCGCTACAGAAGAACTTGGAAGAAAACTTAATAATAAAGAGCTAAAAATTATTGAAAATAAAATAGGGGACTATATAGATTGGTATGAATCCATCAATATGGCAATAACTGATAATTTGAAAACAAAGAATCGAAGAAGCATTGGCAATGAAAAGACTGATGAAGACTAAAAAATGTAATATTTTTCAAAAAGGTTTTAGATGATTTTAATTCTCTCCAAAACAAATCCCACAAATCTGCGTTCATCTGCGTTCATCTGCGGTTCGGCCTACACATGACCCCCGAAATCCTCTCCCTCGCCCGCTATCTCGCCTCCTCACGCCCCGAGTTCACCCTCTCCGAGATGAACCAGTATCTCAGCCGTAAATACTCTGAAAAAGAACTCTACGATGCCCTAAAACCCCATTTCTACGACCTGGACCTCTTCTGCGACGCGCGCCATAATTGCACAAAGCTCGCAAACCTCCCTCTCCCCGCGGACGAGCAGGTCATCCGTGAACTTGAAGACACGTTAAAGGCGCCGCAGCTGCCCCCTTCAATCGAAAAACTGGTCTCATCCTACATCGAGCGCTCATGCGGGAAAAACTGGCACACAGGCGAGACGGCGCACCTTTTACGCGAGAACATCGTGAAGCAGAAAGAAGAATACTGGAGGGGCAGCTCGAAGTACCCGAAGCTCAGGGTCATCACATACCTGCTCTACCATTTCCCGGTCTATTTCTGCCAGTTCCAATACGTTCTCCTCGACCTGCTAAAAAGCGGACTGCTCACCACTAAAATGAGCGTCGTTGATGCAGGTGCAGGCCCGGGGACGATAACGCTTAGCACGATAGAATTCTTTCACAGGTTGCTTGAGATATACTCAAAGAACAAAATCGATGTGAAAATAAATCTAAGGATCGACTCTGTAGAGAAAGTGCAAGACAACATAGACTGCTATAACGATCTTACTTCTCATTACCTCTCACAACATCCCCAGGCTAACGCAGTCATAACTGTGAACAAACCCGATCGAGCGCCTATCGAAAAGGCAGCGCCTGCCCCGAACGCCGACCTTATAGTATTCTCAAATGTACTTGCTGAGATGAAGGCAGCCCCTTTTGAACGCGCCGACATTGTAGAGACATCTGCTTCAGGAAGCAGCAACCCCACGATAATTATCATTGAACCCGCAGACCTTGTCAATTCAAAGGCGCTGCGTGTAACCCAGAATGCCCTTGTTAAGAAGGGATTCACCATTTACAGCCCGTGTACCCTCATCTGGGGCGCAGGATGCCGTGGTGAGGACTGCTGGAGTTTCAGGGGCGCTGGCGATATCACGGTGCCTGAGTTCATGAGAAAGATAGCAGGGAAAGAGGAAGTTTACAGGTACCTGAACACGGATATGAAATTCTCGTATGTGATATTAAGAAAAGACGGTAATGCGCAGCATAAATATCTGGGCAGGGGTAAATTTGCCAGGCTTTCGGCTCTTAAAAAACATGTAACAAAGCGGATCAACGTTGCAGTTTCAGTCATGTCTGGAAATCTGGGCGATGAGAAAAACTTCGTTTTCAAGATATGCGACGGGACAACATCAGTCCCCTGCTATGCCGTTATCCCTGCATACCATCTGAACGAAAAAAATAATGGATTGCTGCATGCAGGTTACGGTGGCATCGTTGAGATATTCGGCGTCCTGGTCAGGGAGAACAAGGAGTTCTCTTCATATAACCTGCTGATCAATAGAAGCACGATCGTTGAACCTGTAAGATAAACTCATTTTTTACAATGTTGCTTTTTTATATAACCTGAGACAAAAGTATAATCGAGGGATCTTTATTACCACGGATGCAGACCGGTATAAATACAAGTCCATAACCCAGCTTCAGGACCTGACACTAGAACTGAAGGAAGAAGCAAAACGCAATCCTGAACGTGACAGAGAGTATCATGTGGCATATAAGGCACTGCAAGAAAAGATTCGTGAGCGGGACAGGAAGCGGCCCATGTGCATCCCTTCCCGTTTCGAGCATGAACTCGATATGATGGAAGAGTTCTGATGCCGCCATCCTCGATTGACCCCGATATCGTAAAGCTTTTCCCCTCATTAAAGAGCGGCGTGTTGGAGCGCGGGTTATGGAGGATCCCGCTGTATTTCGATAAGAGCTTTGAAAGGAACAGGGGCTGCATACGGATGCGGCGCTACCTAGTCCAGATGGCAGAAATGGGCGAACCAAAGGAAGCCATGATGGACAAGACATGCAAGATATATAACGATTTCATAGAACTCATCGAAAAATATCCTGCGGATAAGGAGATCATGGAGAGGCGCAAGTCGCAGCTGGATAAATACCTGGAGGAATTCGTAAATGAGATAGCTGAGCTTATCGCCCAGGGAGATTCAACCCGCCTGTTCTAAACCTCAGAATTTGATAAATATACCCAATATATATCATACAATAAATTTTTCCATGTTTTATTTTTTAGATATATTCGAAGAATGACAGGCAGGACATTCAATATAATCTACTGGCAATCCTTTAAACTTATTTCCACAATCTCTACATATACATTCGTATAGTTTTACGTCTCTCAAAATATTTATTTGAAATTCGTCTCTGACACTATTCATATTTTATACTCTTTTAGTTTTATTATCTTCGATTTTTTTGTAGGTCTATTTTTACCCCGTAATCCAGGATCGTTTTATCCTTCTTTAAATTCTAAGGTGGTAGTTGTAAAAAAAAGTTGGGACTTTTTGCTATCTTCCCTCAAAGAACTGGACTTCATCAGCTTCCACTACTATGGCTTCGCCCATTGTGCAGCATATCGAGCGGCGCACCCTTGCATGTCCTTTCATTTCTAGCTTAAGACGCGCCATCTGTACCTCGGCTTCTTCGAATAACTCATCGGTTTGATGAATGATCCTGTGCATTGAAACCTGCTTCTCAAGTATTTTCCCAAAAAGACCGGTTGTCCCCAACCCTACATCCTCCATGCTGGTCGTTGTAAGGAATACAACATCCCCTGCTGTAACCTCAAGAGCAGAGACAAAATTATGCGGGCTTCTTATCTCAATAGTTTTTATCTTGTTTTGTTCAAGGTTCCTTAAAGCCATCATGGATATTCCGCTTAAAACAATGTATTTCATAGTATCACCCGTACATCGGGAACTCTTTCTTTGGCATCATTGGAGATTCAGTTGTCTTGACCTGCTCTGCGAGCTTTGAAAGTTCAAGCTCTATCTGTTCTGCCTGGTTCATCAACTTTTCCGCATTTATGGATAGATCGAAAATATTATTGAGAACGTTCAAAACTTCAACCGCAGCTCTTGGATCAGGATTGGGTCCCGGCGTCTCGCCAAGTAAGCCCATGGCAGGTATTTTCCTGATAAAGCACTCTGTCAGTATGCTCCCTGAAATGCCTGATATCGTACCTACCTGGAATATCTCGGTTTTGTCCTTTATCTTTTTCAGCATTTCCTGGTCCGTCGCTCCTCCAAATACTCGTCTCAAACCCGTGGTCGTAGCGATACCTGCTATTGAGATGATATTTTTTGCCTTAATTGAGATCATCCAGTCCACCAGAGCCTTACTGAGGTCGTATGATGCCGTGGGGTGTATGGGAATGTCTGAGATTATCACGATAATATTTTCTTTTGGAGCCTCATAGATGCGAACAGGCATATAGACAATACCATTGAACAGCACTGCAAGAGGCGGGAAATATCTCGAATCGATCGAGCCTACATATTTCATCCCCATTTCTTCAATGATATGCTGGCATGTTATGTTTCCCACAAGACCAATACCGGGAAACCCTTCTATTACAAGCGGGTTTTTTGATTTCAAAGGCTCACATATGATTTTTACAAAAGGTTCTGAGGGTTCTGACGCCATGTTTCCACCTGGTTATTAATTAGGTCAAGAGTAAATAAAAGCATCGATGCAGATTATCCCGTGATGGATTATCTAGACTTAGTTATTATCCAGGGTTTTACTCTATTATTATCCCTGCATACCCCACAACTACGGATAAATCACCTGTTGTATCGCCGCTCGTGCTGTATTTTAGCAGTGCGCCGTGTTTTGCTCCAAGATTCTTAGATGCATTAAGCATTGCTGCTATTGGCCCGTATCCACATACGCTTGCCGCCCGTTCATTCAAACGGCGGTAGAACTCCTGTGTATCAAGCGCAAGTATCGGATCGATAAAATAGGCGTCATCTTCCCTTGCAACCTTGTCGGGTTTGTAATGCGAAAAATCACTTGAAGCAATTATCACCACTTTCCTGTCGACCTTCTTTACAGCCTCGCTTATTTCTTCCCCCACTTCAAGTGCGGTCTGCTCGTCCTGCATACCCATGCAGATGGGAACAATGCGAAAATCACTGAACCTGTGCTGCAGGAATGGGAGCTGAACCTCAAGTGAATGCTCGTACCTGTGAGCGCTCTCATCAGTATCTATGATCTGTTTTGGCAGAGCTTTTATGAAATCAAGGTCTGAATTGACTTCACCAGAAGGAGTGCTCCAGGTTTCAGAAGAAACAGAGACAGGTGAACCATGACCTGTATGATTGGGTCCTATCAGGACAAAAGTGTCGGCTTCAGGAAGGACTGAATACACATGGGCTGCGGTGGTTCCCGAATACATATATCCTGCATGGGGCACCACAGCGCCGATAACAGCTCTTTCTTTTAAGTGTATGTTTGCGAAGCACCGGCTTATCTCTGTTCTCAGGTCGTTTTTACCACGCGGATAAAACTGTCCCGATACTGCCGGTATTCTCATACTATTATAATTCAGCCTCGAAATCTGCCATCGTGTAATTGATGGTGTCGCCGCGTTCCTCAAGCGTCTTCTTCGCAAGAAGCCAGTATATCATGGCAAGCGCTTTTCTTCCCTTGTTGTTCGTTGGGATAACAAGATCAACGTTGGTTGTTGCGTTATTGGTATCGCAAAGACCGATGACCGGTATACCTACGTTTATTGCTTCATTTACTGCCTGGAGATCCCCTGACGGGTCTGTTACTATCAGGACGTCTGGTTCTATGTAAATATGAAGTTTTGGGTTGGTAAGGGTACCGGGAATGAACCTGCCTGTTATAGCCCTTGAACCTATCGCTTTTGCGAACATCTCAGAGGGATAGTGACCGTACTGTCTTGCAGATACCACTAATATCCTCTGCGGGTCGTATTTTGCAAGCATCTTTGCTGCAAGCCTTATTCTCTGGTCAGTTGCCTGAATATCAAGAACGTACAAACCATCTGTTCTCACGCGGTATACAAAACGCATCATTTCTTTTGTTTTTTGCTGAGTACCGATATGTATTCCCGCAGTGAGATACTCATCCTGGGGGATAATAGATTCATAACCTGTATCCTGTTTCACGTCCTGTTTAAGATCTATCATTTCTTCCATTGTAATCACCTTTAATTATATTAATTTCTGTTGTTTTTCCAGCGCTGTTCGTTTTACCGTAATCGGGATCACTCCCATTTCCAGTTCCATGTATGCTATTTCAATTGGCTCTTTTTTTTCGACATCGATCAGTACAGGAGCCCCCATAGAGATCTGGAGCGCCCTTGCGCCGATAATCCGTGCGCGCTCATATCGCGTATACTTTATTACAGTTGCAGTCACCTAATCACCTCAAAAACGAGTACCGACATATGTCCGTTAAATAAATCCGATTTTT
>JAHIFK010000218.1 GCA_018900975.1 Methanobacteriota archaeon | reverse complement strand
GGGTCAAGCGTCCCTGTGGGTTCGTCTGCCAGTAAAAGTATAGGGTTTTTCACAAGTTGTCTGGCAAGTACAACTCGCTGTTTCTCGCCGCCTGAGAGTTCTCTTGCTATATGCATCATCCTGTTTGAAAGGTTGACCTGGTCAAGCAGGTCTGCTGCTCTGTTAATTGCAGTTGGTCCCAATTCGCCGATTTCCTGGAGTGCGTTCATGACGTTCACTATCACCCTTTCATCGCCGTAAAGGGCAAACGTCCTCTGGAGCATGATGGCTATCCTTCTTGTTATGTCCTTCCTTATAGGGTCATGTAGATCTAGTTTTACGAAATCTGCCTGGAATTTCTCGAAATTTGAATTGCATTTCTGACATTTTGTACCCACTTTGCTTGGTTGGTCTATTAATCCGCATTTGCTGCATTGGGCAAGATGGTATATTACGCTTCCTGATACATCTTCAAAAGCTTCTACACCTCTAAGTATGTGCATGAGAATGGATTTACCTGCACTGCTTTTTCCCAGTATCCCAATAATTTCTCCCTCATCAATTTTCAGGTTTATGTCTTTGAGTACATCTACTCCATCAAAGCCGACACGAAGATCTTTAATTTCGATAAATAGCGTCATGTTATATTCTCCAGGGGTTAGTTATGTGAACTCATTAATCCGCATTATGATATATTTTTGCATTTGGTTCAGGCCATCATTTCTGATGGTATGCATATGGTTTGTTTTATCTGCGGCGTTTTAAATTAGACAAGGCAGTACATAAATATAACGATAATACATTACAGTATAAACAAAATAACATGGAACAATAATTCTTTATATTCCAAGCTATCCATTAAGGGCTTGAGGTATAATTTTGGAAATTATTGGCGGACCCGCTTCTCAGTTGCTCGCAGGAAGAGTATCTGAAATTTTAAAAAATAACCTGCTAGTAAGCGAATTCAAGAAATTCCCTGATGGTGAACTGTATACCCGTGTCCTGGATAAATTTTCAGGCGATAATGTCACGATAATACAGAGCACTGTTACAGATTCAGATTTTGTTTCGCTGCTTCAGCTTATTGATGCATGCAGCGATGTTTCAAGGGTAAATGTCGTCATTCCCTACATGGGTTATGCTCGGCAGGATAAGCAATTCAAATCTGGAGAGCCTGTAAGCTCACGCGCGATCGCAAGAGCGATAAAAGCAGATACTGTTTACACTATCAATATACACGATGAAAGTGTCATGGATCATTTTGACGCGAAAGCGGTAAATCTTGATGCCACACCCGTCATTGGAAAATACATTAAGAACCTGGAGCTTAAGGATCCGCTTATAATTTCACCGGACGACGGCGCGATCGGTCTTGCTCAAAACGCTTCAAAAGATATGGGGATCGATTATGATTTCCTTGAAAAGACGCGGTTGAGCGGTGAGACAGTATCAATAAAACCCAAGAATTTGGCAGTGAAGGGAAGGGATGTTATAATACTGGATGATATTATTTCGACCGGGGGAACGATGGCCCAGACCATTACATTACTACGAAGCCAGGGGGCGCATGATGTTTACACTGCCTGCGTGCATCCTGTACTTTCCAATAATGCGGTTTTGAAATTATTCAAGGCAGGAGTGAAGGCGATAATTGCCACTGATACAATAGATAAAGGGGTTAGCGTGGTGAGCGCGGCTCCTGTGGTCGCTGAAGCTGTCAGAAAGATATGAGACATGAGATCGCCACATTAATTGCTAGAACTCCAAAATATAATCAAGCTCTGCTTTGCGGTCTTGGCGCCCTTTGCGGTGAGTAATCTATACCATAAACCGCCAAGAACGCAAAAAACTTTAAAGAAATAAAATTATTCGATTTTACTGTATATTTTTATTGTTTCATTGCGCATGGTGGCGAATATCTCTACCTTCTCGTTATATCCCGAAACAGGTATAATTCCGATATCTCCTATCTCATGCACAGGACCAGGCATGTTTCCAGATTTGTTGATATACCCGCTACCACGTGAAGAATAATAAGTAAGGTATTCAATGTCAGCATCTTTTTCAAGGGATATTATCATAATCTCAAGCCTTTCCATGTCCAGCCTTGTAACTGAGACCCCCACATTTGCCTGCACCCCGGGCGGCTTGATTCCTGCCCCCCAGTCCTGTATTATGAATGTAAGGACGATACTGAGGATCAAAAGCAATATCCATGCATAAATGAGATTCTTCTCGCTATTTCCGCCAAAAGCAAGTTCTGTACTGCGCTTTCTTATTCTATGACTTGCTTCTTTTGCAGTCGTTTTCCTAATAGTTTTATTCACACCGACATCAAATTAAAAAAAAATATTTCCTTTTTGCAAGTTACCTGCAAAAAGGGCTGCCCTTAGTGTTATGTTTCACGGTTGTATATGACTTTCTGCGTGCCGTCCTTATACGTTGCTGTGACAATCAGTTTCTTTAACGCAGGACTGTTTGTATTGATAGATGTTGAGGCCCCTACATCTGCACTTATCATATTCGTATAGTTCAGATTGTGATTGGCACCGTCGTAGTTATAGTATGATATATTTATCAGATTTATCGGTGCCGCGCTTGGCGGGTCTATTGAGGTAACTATCACAATGACATTATTGGTGCTGCGGGTGATGTCAAGACCGATGGTCGTAGGTGCTGTGGGCGCCTTTACTCCCGCGCTCCATGATGATACAATGGCTGCCATTACAACGGTAATTGCAACCATCAGGATGACAGCGATAACCGGAGAAACGCCCCTGTCATCATTAAATAGCTTTCTGTCTTTACCCGATGTAAAATTATTCATTTTCATGATATTATCTCCTTAAATGTCTCCTTTTCTGGTGTTAATAATTATGTGTCATTACTTTATTGAAGATCGCAAAAAATGAAAATTTCCTTTTTGCAGTTCCTCTTCAAAAGAAGAGAAAATCTTATGTTTCTCTTGAATATAAGACTTTCTTTGATGCGTCCTTATACGTTGCAGTTACGATAATTTGCTGTAAACTTGCGCTACCCGTCATGAAGGATTTGGAATCTCCAACAATTGCATCAATTATTGTCGCGTACTGGGTACCAGGTGTTCCTGAATAATTAAAATATGATATATTTATCTCTTTTATGGGAGCCGCACTTGCAGGATCTATTGCTGTAACAACTATGTCAATAGTATCATTATTCCTGGCAATGTCCAGACCAACTGTCGTGGGCGTTGTCGGTGCCTTTACGCCTGCGCTCCATGACGATACAATAGCTGCCATTACGACAGTAATGGCTACCATCAGGATGACAGCTATTACCGGGGATACACCCCTGTCATCCTTCAATATTCTTCGAACTTTATTCGATTTGCTTTTTTT
>JAHIFK010000023.1 GCA_018900975.1 Methanobacteriota archaeon | reverse complement strand
TGCCCGATCTGTACTTTTATCGTCCCCACTTTTTCTTTCTGGACTGTCAGCCCTGTCCCGAACTCATAATTCCTCCAGGCGCCGCTGTCCTCCTCCTCAACATGATCTTTCGCATTCTGAAGCGACCTGCGCCGCCCTCCAGCCTCTCCTATGGGGAAAAGCACATGCGGCGCCGGCTTCATCTCGCGCTTATCAGATTTCTCGGGGCGTCCCATCCTGGCACCTATCCTTATCGGCGCACGGCTGCGAATGGTAATCCCGCTGAGTTTTGAGACAGTTTCCATGATATCTTTTTCAGGGGATGTCCATGTTCTTTTAAGGTCGGGGGAAAGTCCAAGGCACCTGAGGAGAGGTAGCGGCTCTTCGATGATTATCTGCTTCTCCCGGACGGTATGAGGTACAAGAAGCGTCTCAAGGATGGTCTTGATCTTCTCATCAAGAGGGAACGAGAGCTTTTCGTCATACTTACCGTTCTTCCGGATATATTCAGCAAGGGCAGCATGATCATCGAGATTGATATCGTGCCATAAATATGTGTATTTGGGATGAAGCGGCACTTTGTATGTATCAGATAAAGAAAGCGCAGATTTCTGGTCCGGATTTTTCATATCACCGAGTTCCTTTATGGGCGTCTT
This sequence comes from Methanobacteriota archaeon, assembly GCA_018900975.1. GTDB lineage: Archaea > Halobacteriota > Methanosarcinia > Methanosarcinales > Methanoperedenaceae > Methanoperedens. Next base: position 3,180 of record JAHIFK010000023.1, on the reverse strand, counting down.
TGCAGCTAGTTCCTGCACCCACCATTCATAACAGTACGATGACGGCACAAGAGGATGATTATTCTCAATAAAATCCCCAAAGTTGATCAATATCTCACCGACATCAAGTATCCTCTGCACAGACGGTCTTATCCTGAGAGCTTCCTGCACAGTGTCCACCCTCAGCACATCCCCGTTGAACAGCCGCACAGTTGGTCCTTCGAGTGTGTCAACAGGTCCTATAGCTGCCGCTTTTCCGGGACGCTCCACTTTTAACTGCGTGCCTGCTGCTATGAAATCATCCACCATTACCATCGTAGCAGGACTTAAGCCCGCAGCAGCAAAACTCGTATTCCTGCCCCTGCCGTACCTGAGCCTGAAACCCCCAGGACGTGAAGGGTATGAAAAGACTGGTCTTCCTGCGATAAGGTCCTGAAGATACTTGTCCTTGGGTTTAAGCTGTGCTGAGGCATCGTCCGTTTTCACCGTGACCACGAATTTCTCAAGAAAGTCCCATCCCGGAAGCTTCAGCTTATCAACATGTTTTTTCACCTTCGGAGCTTTTAGCGCGATGCCTTCAGCGATGACAAGCGCCATGCCGCCGCGTATCCTGTTGGTCTCTACGCGCTGGAGGTCGCGGCGCCCTTCTACTTCAGCCTCTTCCGTGGGCTCACCGTCTATGCAGATGGGGCAGTTACTGACGATAAGTCTTATTTCATCATCGGTGGGCAGGTACTGGAGATGGACGTTCCTGTGGTATGCACCGATCTCTTCAACGTATCTCTCCACCTCTTCAGGACGCGGAATGAAGCGGTTTATCCCTAAACTTCCGCGGATATAGTCAGCAGCAAGGACAGAGAGCGCCTGTGCAGTCCCGCCCGCGCTTCGTATCGGTCCTGCGTAATATATCCTGATGTATTCAGAGCCGTCGTCGTTCTTTGCAAGGTCTATCTTTGCGATACCTTCAATGGGTGCCGCGACAACTCCTTCAGTGAGTACAGCCATAGATATTCTTACAGCAGCTTCGATGGCGTCCCTCTTTGATTCGAACTGTTTTATCTTTCCGCTCGCCACTTCAAAACCAAGTTGCAGCGAAGCCTCCTCGCGGGACATTGTGGATTCAAGCTCCCGCAGCCGTTTTGCCACACCCTCGACGCCGATGAGCTTCTCGACGCGGTCTGCAAGGTCTTTAGCGATTGGTATTTCAATCGCTGGCGTCGGGTCGGCGCCGTTGGCGCGGGCGTGGTTCGCAAGGTCGATGGCGCGGTTCAACTCTGTTTCAAGGGTGCTGAAATATGAGAGCATCGTGTCGCTGGCGGCGAATTTCATGTTCCTGCCCCTCTTTGTGAAAAAATTAATCGCAGATCAAAAGTATCCGCGAAAATCCGCGTGATCCGCGGCATCCGTGTTCTTTGTGCCCTCTGCGGTTTTCTTATTATTTGATTCGACCCTTTAACTAACATTATCTGCTGATTTCAGGCTGGAATGAGATAAAGATTGTTGTGATTCCAATATCGTATCATTTCCAATAGTCTGGAAAATCCTTAAATACCATCCCTACCATAATTTATAAATCATAAATTTCAGCAGGGTTAAAATTATGGATTATATAAAAAGAGATCTTGAAAAGACAATAAAAGAATATCTGACCACTCCCGAAATAATCGCAATTCTCGGTCCCCGCCAGTCAGGCAAAACTACCCTTATGGAGCATCTCTTCAAAACCCTGAAAGATGCAGTCTTCATAAGTTTCGAGGACAGAAAGACACTTGAAATGTTCGTGGAGGATGAGAAAACCTTCGCCCAACTTTATGCAAAGAACAACCGCTATCTTTTCATAGATGAATTCCAGTATGCAGAAGAGGGGGGAAAGAAGCTGAAATATATCTACGACCACTACCCGAAAACAAAAATACTGATCTCCGGCTCCTCTGCGCCCGGGCTGACGATACACGGAATAAAATACCTTGTCGGGCGGATATTTGTCTTTAACCTGTACCCGCTTTCGTTCGAAGAGTTCCTGAGATACAAAGATGATAAGCTCTTCAATGTATATCTTGAGAAAAAAGAGGCTATAAAAGCGCATCTGGGCAAAAAGGGCAGGCTTCCTGAGGTCAGCGCTGCACTTATTGAAATGCTGAATGAAGTTTATAACGAATACCTGATATATGGCGGATATCCCAGAGTGGCTATCTCAAAGACCGATGAAGAAAAAAAGACTGTACTGAGAAACATATATAGCACCTATTTTTTACGAGAGATAAAAGATGTGCTCGGATTAACAACGGATTTTAACCTGAGCAAACTGATAAAAGCAATCTCTATTTCACTTGGCGGGCTGATATCGTATCAGAATCTCGGTGAAGTATCGGGGTTTGGCTACAAGGAACTCCTGACGCATTTGAACATCCTTGAAAAGACATTCATCTGCAAGAGAGTGCCTCCTTTCTTCACAAATAAAAGGTCTGAGATCATTAAAGTCCCGAAAATGTATTTCTATGACAACGGTTTCAGGAATACCGTTATCGATGACTTCAGGGCAACCGGGATGAGGCAGGACTTCGGGCTGTTGAATGAGAATTTCATTTTTTCCCAACTGACTTATTCTGGTATGGAAGTAAAATTCTGGAGAAGTAAATCAAAAGCAGAGGTTGATTTTATAATTGATAAAGGGGGGCTGCTGGCTATTGAATCAAAGAGCGGAGGGAGGAGTGTGACAAAATCCCTTCTGAGTTTTAAGGAGAAATACAAGCCTGAGAAAATTATTATCTTGAGCAGGAATATACTGAATCATGATGAAGATACTATTATCATGCCATTTGTTTTCATATCTTCATTGAATGAAAAAAGTTGATCGATAAAGATACGGGATTTGGGTTCGTTTCAGTTCGTTGCCAATAACCCTGCGCTAACCGGTGCCTGTTCTTATTTAGTAATGGATAAATTGTTTTCATAAGAAACAGGTTTATTTACGAATAGGAATGTATAAACACACATCACTATCTAGTGTCTTGTCAAGTGTCAATTAGCAACAAATAATCGAGATAAATTGATATATAGTCTTCCGCCAAACGTCTAAAAAATGAAGATTTGTGTTTCCTGGAGAAAATACAATGGTAGCTCAGGAAAAAGATTATGTTGATTGTTATGGGGTCTGAAGAAAACGAACCGCAGATAAAAGCGCCCAGAGTCACGCCTCTG
>JAHIFK010000022.1 GCA_018900975.1 Methanobacteriota archaeon | reverse complement strand
TCGTTTCCATTGCCCCAGTAAATGGGGTTGCTGAGATTTGAACTCAGGTCACAGCGTCCCGAACGCTATAGGATGGACCAGGCTACCCTACAACCCCTCATCACTGGTACGGTGCAAGCAGGTCCACCAGCTCGACATGAGCCAACAGCATCCGCCTGCAGCAGTATCGGTCGATTCCGAGATCCGTGAGTACTTTGCCCGGGTCTTCTGACTGACTACGCTTTTTAAATTCATTCCAAACGCTTGAGACAGCTTTCCCGCATGTAAAGCATCGTACCGGAATCATGTTTCACCTGTATGATTTCTGTCTTCTCTTCCTGGCGCCAGTTCCTCCGAATTTCTTGGGGAGTTTATAGCGTGTGTCATTGACGAGCAGACTTCTGTCATACTGTGCCATTGCGTCTCTGAGCGCTGTGTCGTTCGTCCATTCTACAAGACCTCTTGCGATAGCGGTACGTACCGCACCTGCCTGACCGAAGATGCCGCCACCACGAACGTTGACGTCAATGTCCACATTTGAAATGAAACTGGCTGCAAATTCAAGGGGTTCTGTCATCTTGAGCCGCACAAATTCAGGCTCTACTATCTCAATTGGTTTCTTATTGACCCTTATGCGCCCTTTGCCTTCACTGATGGTTGCGCGGGCGATCGCGGTCTTTCTTTTTCCTGATGAATTAACGATTTTCATATATAACACCTAAAATTTTGAACCTAACTTCTTGCTGAGGTCACCAAGCACTGTATAGTTAGCTGTGGAAAGACGTGTTATGCTCGCGCCTTCCAGCGTGTCTGCCTGTTCTTTGCTCAATTCCGGCGGGACTCCAATATGAACTCTGAGCCGGCTATACGCTTCCCTTCCGGTTGTCGTTGTATGAGGGATCATTCCCCGTATCGTTCTTGCGACTATCTGCTCAGGTCGTCTCGGGAACATAGGGCCGAATTCGCGCGAGCCTCTCTGGACATATTTCTGGTAGCGTTCGAACGTGGTGTCCCTCCGTCCTGAGATGATCGTTTTTTCTGCATTGATGATATTGATCATTTCACCTTTCAATAACCGCTGGGCGACCAGGCTTGCCATTCTTCCAAGAATTAAATTACTTGCGTCTATTAATGCCATGATTTCACCCCATAATTTTTACTCTTGCACCGTCGGGGTTCTTATTCATGAGTTCCTCGATGGTAAGGCAGGAGCCCCCTGCCGCGGTTATCTTGTCTTTTGCGCCTGCGGAAAATCCCAGTGCAGCAACTGTCAACGTATGGTTGATCTCGCCTGCTCCCAAAACTTTTCCAGGTACAAGAACAAGGTCTTTGTCCTGTGTGTGCCTGTTGAGCCTGCTCAGGTTGATTGCAGTGTACTGCCTCGTTGGGCGTGTAAGTCTATGCGCAATGTCGCGCCAGAGAGGTGCTTCACTCTCGCGGGACTGCTTCTTAAGACCTGTAATAAGGTCTAATATCAGTGGGTTTGTCTTGTAATTGTGTTTCATTCTGTGCCTCCGTAAGACCCTTCCGGGTCCGACTCACGCATTATGCTGCGTTCGATCGTTTGACCATGCGCCGCAGGCGGATGCCTGCTACGGTATTAAGAATCATTAAAAGATGATTCAGTTGAGTCCCATGATATGTTTCTTATTACATAAAGGTAACGCAGGATAAAGTATACCCGAAGGGAAATAAGTATTTGTTTAACTGAATAATATCGTCATTTTATCACTTTTCCTTGCTGAAAATTTCCGACCCTTTTTTTCAAGCGTCTTAATGATGGTTTCATTGAGAATGCTGATCACATTAATATCATCGAATTTGTAAAATATCTTTAGTTCATTATTTTGATAGCATTGCTCCAGAAATTGAATTTATTTTGAATTTCATCGAAAGTAATACTGCTGCCCCCAAAAACGTTAATAACTGAACGGTATGCTTCTTCTTCACTGTCACATTTTTCATAGTCCACTATGATGAGATTGGGTGATTCAACAACCTTCACAGTCTTTAATTTAAGGGGATGATGGGCAAGCATTGATGAATAATGAGGGACAGCGCCTTTCAGATTATCAGGATCCTCGGCTTCAAAATATATGCGGATGCCACTGGAATCAGGTTTCACCTCTATTTCCTGGGTTATCTGGTATCCAAAAATATCTGTCTGAATCCTGATAATTCTCAAATAATCTTCGAGATTGATACTTCCAATTCCAAGTAATCGTACGTATTTTTCCATAAGCACTCTGAAGGTGCCTAAAGGAGGTACGCCTGGATTCCTTTTCATAAGCCATTTTACCAGAGGAACTGGTACGAGCGCTGCTATCTTTTTTTCAATTATCTGATTTCTTAACACCATTAATTTTTGCTGGTCTTCTGTCTTTGTATTCAGGTCTGTCTTTTGTTTATACTCATTTATCAACTGCCTGAGTGCCAGACTCAGATTATTGCCATTTGAATTCAGTATAGGCTTCAGAGCATCGAGGTCGTTTTTGTCTATTGAGATAGTCCTTCGGACTTTCATTCATATCACCTTTCACCCGGTTCCTGCTAATGAACGTTTAAGGATTTAAAGGTATTACGAGTATTAAAAAATCAATTTATGGTAATACTCAGAGGCTTTCTTGTTAATACTTTTATAATAACTATTCTAAAATAGAATATTACTCATGATTATGATATGGCATACGATTATCGTATGCATAAAGAAGGTGGCATAAATGAAGAAATATGTAATTGTAATTGCCTTACTGGTCATGTTATCAGTGACCATGAGCGCAACAGCTTTGATGTCAAAATCAATAAATCGGGAAAATGGTGTTTCAGCATATGCTTACTGGGAAAAGACATCCACAGACAGCTATGAATACACCAATCTGGGAGTAATGAAAACCGATAGAGGAACCGATATATCTGTATATACCTGTAAATATGATCTGGACTGGAATGGCAACTGTAAGTATGGATATGCTTATACCACGAAAGATGTTTTTACTGTGGATAAAAAATTAAATTCAGCAACTCTATCAACTGTAAATGTGGACATGTATGACTGGAACACATATGAAGTAATAACAGTCCCGGTACAGGCAAGCTGGACAGGTGATGGTGATTTGGTCAGAAGCATTTATCGCAGCATATCGAAATCAAGTGACTTTACATTCAAATACAGTGGTAATGTACTCTACAGAAATGCAATAGCTACTGGCACATTGGATGAAAATGACCTCGGAACCAGCAGCTATGCTGAGATCGATCAGTTCAAGAATGCTTATATGTCAATGGAAAAGTAAGCGTGAACCGCTTGTTTTTCTTTTTTTTCTTTTGTCAAAAATCCATGATAGGTTATCTCTTTATACATCAGGATCACTAAGTAAAAATAATGCCAAATGAACTGCATCGTGCCAGAAATCTTATCAATTCACTGGAAACCAGTGAACGCACGAAGACATCCATGCTCAAAGCCTTTTCGCAAAGACCTTCAGGCAATAACATCCATTTTTTCAACGAGCCGTTCACACCGATCTCACTTACTGGAAAAAGCTGTTCACTTCAGTGCAAACACTGTAACACATATTATCTTGATCACATGCTTGACGGCTCACCAGGCAAATTATACTCACAGGCAAATCAACTGGCAAACATCGGTGCAAAGGGCATACTCCTGAGCGGCGGAAGCGCGCCAGACGGGAGCGTTCCCACATACGATCACGCAGACGTCATAAAGAAGATCAAACACGAAACGAACCTCAAGATCAGCGCCCATACAGGCATCGTTAACTATGAGCAGGCGCAGGCGCTCTCATCATATCTTGACATGGCTCTCGTGGACGTTATCGGAGATGATGAAACTATACACGACATACTTGGGCTCGATGCAGGCACGCAGGATTATGAAAACTCTTTAAAAGAGCTGTCTGCGGCAGGAATCCCCATTGCGCCACATGTTATCGTGGGGCTTCATAATGGTAAATTGAAAGGGGAGTTCAAAGCTCTTGAGATGGTAAAGAAATTCAATCCTGAAGTAGTTGTCATAGTGGTATTCATCCCCACAAAAGGAACGGCTTTAGAAAAAACTGCGCCTCCGAAGCTCGAAGACGTGGTAAAAGTGATAACTACGGCGCGCGAAATGTTCGATGTGCCCCTGTCATTGAGCTGCGTGCGTCCGGGCGGCAGGTACCGCTCCATGCTTGACAGGTATGCCATCCTCAGCGGTATAGACAGGATAGCAGTGCCATCAAGGAGTGCATACACGACCGCCAGTGAACTTGGGTTGGATATAGTTGAGGTCCCTGAAAAGTGCTGTTCATACGGTGTATCATGATGAAGAAAATAGCAAGCCACGGTGAAATAGATATTTTCGCGCCAGATGAGTCGCGATTCTCATTTCTTAAAAGCCCGTATGCAGCACACAAAACCCATAGCGCTGTGGATATCTATTACGGCGATTTTGGAAGCGATGCTCTTTCGCCGGTTGACGGGGAAGTGATCGATGTCAGGAGTTTTGACGCTCCGACCCCTTTCAAAGATCGGGATTCAAAGGAATACGTTATAGCCATACGCCATAATGAGTATGTTATAAAGATACTGCACGTAAAACCCGATGTTTCACCCGGCGATGCGGTTTCAAAAGGCGATAGTATCGGGACGTTCATATACAACGGTTATTTTATTTTCTGGAATGATCCGGTGATGCATGTCGAAGTAAGGAAGACGGGTGATTACCTTCGCGCCTCAAATAACATGCGGCTTACCCCGAATATAGATTGGATCAGACTTCCATCAAGCAAGACTCTTGATATTGAATGCCGGGTTGAGGAAACGAATAAGAGATATTCTCTCCTCAGTTCACACTTCCATACATGCGGCGATGTCGGAGGATTTGCGATGGATGGCGGGTTCCTTGACGGATATATTCCCTATTTAGATGACGGTTTTTTTGGTATCGTCAAACCCGATGGGTTCTTCCATCCAGAAGTATCGCTTGAAGTTACAAAAGATAAATCCGAAATAAAATGCAGCGGCATTGCTTTTCGCCTCTCGTTCATAGAGCCGAAAATAAAAATTATCCCACTCAAATATGGCGACAGGCTTTTTGAAGCTGGCGAAAAGGTCATGATCAGAATTGGAGTTCAATGACTTTCCGCAGCCTCCCTCTCAAAACATCTGCGGCGCTGCTCAGGTCCTTATCATACAGGTCTTTGATCTTTGAATTATACAAAAAAGCGTATATTTTTTTTAAATTAGTCTCTTTCCTATCCTTAATGATCGTGTTTTCCGGCGCAAGAAGGATAATAAAATCATGCGGGTGGTTAAGGATGAAGTTCCTGAGGTCTTGTGCAGTCTTCATTTCAGGCAAAACCCTGAGCATCCAGATTATGGGGGGACCCCTTGTCCTTCGATGTTTTGGGCCGTCATGGATGTATAGGCCGAACCTGAAATCCTCTTTTTTCAGAATAGCTGTCAGGCTCATGGCTCCCGCGCCGCTGCAAACTTCAACCTTTTCGCTCATTACTGTGTAGCCCATCTCAGATAATTCCTTTTTTGCAAATTGCAGCAGCGAGAGTTCGTACTCATCGTCAGGGACATCCCAGTAATCGCTCATTGTATCAAGCAGGTATACATGGATATTTATAGATATCCTAAAGTTGAAAAACTCTATTTTCTCGCCAGTTCCGCCCTTATTACCCTCATCATCCCGTGATCCCCCTTCCACACCGTGTCAGTCTCGATCAGGTTGATCTTCTTCTTATAAAACGGCGCATCAAGTACCAGTGTCTCGTACTCCCCGCCCTCCCCTGCAAGATGCACCCTGTACTTCCTGTTAAGCGCCAGCAGATCCTCTATCAGTTTATCATCAAATCGCCGCCCAAGCCATGATCCGTCCATCCCTCCTGCTGCGACCTTGACTATCCTGATATCCATCAACCCCATCATTTCGCGAAGCAGAGGTTCAGGCTCATTATGCCAGAGTGGCGCATACATCGAAAGCCCGAGTTCATCACATATCCGCTGCACGCGCGATGCCTGGTACTCGGAAGCTATTGCGCCAACGACGACGCCATCAACTTTCACACGACTTAGCGCTTCTTTCAGGTCATCAAGTTCCTTTTCCTTCTCACCCGATGAAGCCACAGAAGTCAGGGGTATCCCGCAAGCCTCTGAAATAAGCCCCGTAAGATGGATGTTCGCAGAATGGAACATATAAGAGTCTTCATTCTCAGGCACTATTGTTACCAGGTCTGTTACTATATGGCCTTCCTTAAGCGCCCTGTATATGGCAAAAGACGAGTCTTTGCCGCCTGAGATCAACGCAGCTAGTTTCATTCATCGTATTCGGATCTTTTCTTCTTTTCCTTCTTCTCTTTTGCGCCCTCGAACTCCTCAACATCCACAACGTCAAGCGGAGCGCTCTTCAGGGGCTTGCCTATGGTAGACTTTGCTATTCTTGCGGCGTGCTCCTCGCTCTCTGCATCGAATACCTTCATCTCAAGCAGGACTCCCACAAGAGCCGTCCCTGCTGCCATGAAAACGCTGTCAAAAGCCTCGCTGCATGCGGGGCAGGTAGTTGAGCCTACTTCTATCTCCACGAAATTCAGGTCTGGATTGAGAAGCTTTCCCACTTCCGATATCGCTATGTTCATCGCGTCCTCGACGCTATCCACACTTTTCACAAGCCATGCGGTTTCCAGTGTAACTCTGTAATTTGTCATTTTATTCCTCTTTTAGATCGTAAACAGGTTCTCATCACTCACTTTGAAAACTCCAAGTTTCACACCTGCATCAAGCCAGGCGTGCCCGTAGCTGAAACATGCAAGGGCATTTACTTTATCCCCCTTTTCAAGGAAAAACCTGCCGTCTTCATAATATGCCTTTGCCATAGTTGAAAAATCTTCTGCGACTTTCCTTAAATGTGACTTATCCTGCGCTGCAACCTCAAATGATGATAATGCCCTTTGTAAGAGGGTCTCATATCTATTTACTTTCTCATCAAGAACAGCAGGTTGAGTCATTTGTATGTATAATACCGGCACAGATATGTAAATGTTTGTGAAATTAATAGAAAAGGGTAGAGGAAATACAAGATTGTTTGGATAGGATAGGAAGTGAATCTTATAATAGTTATTTATCCTCTACCTACACCTACTTTGTTTCTCCATATAATAGGATTTTCCCAGATTTATACCCAAATTTATTCCAAATCAAGCAAAATAGATAAAATATTACTGCCCCTCAAATGGATTACCTATACTTGAAAATAACGCAATTATCCTGAGGCGCCCAGTCATGCTTTCGTCCACTTTTGCCCCCCAGATGACGCGTTTTGTGTCAGGCACATGCTTACTCATCAATTCCCCGATCTGGGCTACTTCATCAAGTGTCATATCTCCCCCGCCTATAATATTTATAAGCACACCGTAAGGAGATGATATCTCAGGTGTGTCAAGAAGAGGCGTTGCTACTGCGCGTTTCACAGCTTTCTCAACCCGACCGGCCCCCTCGGATTCACCTATCCCGAACGAGGATATACCCTTATTTTCAAGCACCGCTTTCAGGTCTGCAAAATCAAGGTTCATCAGGCTCGGTTGCGTGATGGTCTCCGTGATACTCTTGATAAGTGCTCCGATAAGGGAATTCGCCAATGCAAAAGCGGTCTTTAGAGGAAGTTTTCCTGCAAATTTGCGAAGTCTTGTATTATCGATCAATACAATGGAATCACATGTTCCCTCCATGGCGCGGATAGCGTCTATCGAATTCTGGCGCCGCATGGATTCGATCTGAAATGGCAAGGTCAGGCATGCGATCGTAACTGCTCCCTGTGCATGGGCCACCTCAGCAACCACAGGGGCACAACCCGTGCCTGTCCCCCCGCCAAGACCAGCAACTATGAAGACGATGTTGCTTCCAACAAGTTCTTTTTTTATCTCTTCTAAACTCTCTGTGGCGCACTGCATCCCAGTTCCTGGAAAACCCCCGCATCCCTTGCCGCGGCAGGTCTCCTTTCCCAGGAGCATGAGTTTGTCCGCTTTCTGCAGCACAAGATGGTTAATATCGGTGTTGGCTCCTATGATTTTAGCGCCGCCTACCCCCTTTTCTGATAGATATGTCGTAATGTTGCAGCCAGCGCCTCCAAGCCCGATGATAGTCACAGTGGGTCTTGAAGCCTCCAGAACTTCAGTAAATTTTTCCATAATTCAAAGATTAATAGATTCTTATTGATATAAAATTATTGTCAAGATACCTTTTTAGATCTTATATTTTTGAAACCTAATGATTTATATCCCAGTCCAATTATTCAGGATGCATGCGCATTGGAGTCATCGCGATACAGGGAAATGTCCAGGAGCATGTGAATGCTATGAAAAGGGCGCTTGATATGGCAGGTCAGGAAGCAGAAGTCATTATGATAAAGCATAAAGGACTTGTCCCGACAATCGATGCGCTTATCCTTCCAGGGGGTGAGAGCACAACACTGGGAAAATTGATGGAAAAGGAAGACATCTCAGGAGAGATAAAAAAGGTCGCACATTCAGGAATTCCAATAATGGGTACATGCGCCGGACTCGTTCTTCTCGCAAAAAATGGCGATGATCAGGTAAAAAAGACGGGGCAGTCACTTCTTTCCCTTATGGATATCACGGTCAACAGGAACGCCTTCGGGCGCCAGAAAGAATCGTTTGAATGCCGGGTTGATTTCAAAGGTCTTGATTCGCCTTTTAATGCTGTGTTCATCCGGGCGCCCAGCATCACAGGATTAGGGGAATGTGTGGAAGTGCTCTCAGAGTACAAGGGTGTTATTATTGCAGCAAGACAAAAAAATATGCTTGCCCTTGCATTCCACCCGGAATTGACTGATGATCCGCGGATACATCATTATTTTTTGAAAATGATAAGAAAATGATATTAAACTGATATGAAAATGACAGGATAGAATTATTATTCTATCCGTCTTTCGATTTTTTTAAGTTTTACCTGATATGAGTTCCGCAGTTCCTCATATTCTTCATCTATCAGGTCACCTGAAGCATAGTCCTTCTCAAGTTTTTTGAGCTTTGAAAGCAATTCATTCTTTTCGGTCTCAAGTTTATCTTTTGACTTTCCCGACAGGTCTTCGTCTTCAGGGGTTGATCCTTCTTCCTCTCTTTCTTCAGGCTCTTCTTCAGAACCTTCTTCATCGGTTTCCTGCTGTTCTTTGCTCTCTGTTTCTCTCTTCAGGGAATTCCTTATTTTCCCTTCGATCTCCTGGAGCTTTGGACTCTTTTTCCTGATGACCGGATATACCAGAACAAGCACGATCAGGAGCCCGATGATCAGATAAGGTAATACATTTGTATTGTCTATTGCGGATTTTGAAAACTCGATATTGAGTTCTTTAAACTGTATATCATTAAACCGGCTAACAATTGAACTGTCTTCATCAATATTGTCTTCTGCGACAATTCTGTTCCCATTTTCGTCCTTCAATGTAATTGAACTGTCCATTGATTTTGAAATTTTGAGTATAAACACCGGGTACCCCGGGCTTGGTGAATATTTATAATTAATTAATGTTGGAGATAATAACCTCTTTGAATATTGCAGGGATTTCGTCAAAGTTCCTTTTTGCTCGGTTGAAATTATATACTCAATAACATACATAGGAACACTATTAATTCCGAGTTGATCTTGCCAGCTAATGATGTTTCCATTCTGTATTGGTACAATGGATTGACCTGAAGATTCAGTCATCATTTGTGCTTTCATGATTTTAATTTCTACAAGTCCGTCAGGAACATATGTTTTTAATGTCCCTACAAATATCTTAGATCCCGTATTCCTGAATACTATTGTTTCACGTACATACAATTTATCTTGCAATTCAGGTCGATTGGCATCCACTTCGATAAGGTGCGAGCTTATTTCGATGTCCTGGTCAGATTGTGTTGTATTAGCCGGGTCAATGTTTTCCTCTTCGTTTTGAATGATGTCACCCATGTTTGCTCCGGAATTGTTCCCTCCCATTCCGGCATATCCAAAAACGGGGTTGGTCAATAGGGCTATCAACAAAACAATTATTATGAACGTGTTACTTTTTTTCATGGCTTCACATCTTTTAATATACTATTTGGGTAGATATATTTTGTTATCACTAAAGAGGAAATTATTTCAGGAAATGATATTGCTCATTATTAGCTTATACCAAATATTTCCAGCTCCAGCGTCTCTTTTATATCCTTTAAACGACCTTAAGACGATCATGATCAAGCAAGAGGCACTCTATTCAGGTAAGGCAAAGACAGTATTCAAAACAGACAACACGGACAAGTTCATAATGGAGTTCAGGAACAGCCTTACAGCGTTTGACGGCAAGAAAAAGAGCGAAGCGCGGGGAAAAGGATACTATAACGCGCAAATATCACAAACTCTCTTTAAGTTCCTTGAGGAGAAAGGCATTAAAACACATTTTGATCACATGCTCTCTGACACCGAGATGGTGGTGGATGCTGTGGAAATCGTCCTGATAGAGGTCATCGTGAGAAATATCGCGGCAGGTTCGATCACAAAAAAATACCCATTCAAAACAGGTGATAAACTTAACCCACCCATCATTATTTTCGATTACAAGAGCGACGAGTTCGGCGACCCGATGATAAATGACGATATGGCGCTTGCCATGGGACTTGCGACAAAAGCGGAACTTGAAGAGATACGAAAACTTTCTCTCAAGATAAATTCGATACTTGTTGAATACCTTGCAGGAAAAAATCTTCTCCTTCCTGACTTCAAGCTCGAGTTCGGAAGGCGCAAAGGAAATATTGTTCTTGCGGATGAAATATCCTGCGACACCTGCAGGTTCTGGGACAGGACGACGGGAGAATCGCTTGACAAGGACGTGTTCAGATTTGATAAGGGGGACCTTGTTGCTGCTTACAGGGAAGTGGCGAAGAGAATAGTACCCGGGATAAAATTATAGCTCAATATCCTTAAGGGAAGACAGAACGGCCTTCAGACCCATCAGGTCAACCAGTACCATACTTGCTCTAACCAGTATAGAGAACGCGACAGCCAGATCAACGGGAACTCCGAAGATGGATAACACTCCGATAGTACCCAATTCCATAACTCCGAGACCTGCAGGGGTGGGTGCGAACATCAATACGCTTAATAAGGGATGGAGTAAAAAGAAAACATAATACGGAAGCTCGATCCCGATAGCTTTGCCAAGATAGAACCAGTGTAAAGCTGCAAAAAACCAGCCAGTCACTGTCAATAATAAAATGGCATTCATGCTGCCTTTGATCGCAATACTTCGCTCCTTAAAAGGCAAAATTTTGTCAGTAAAATTCTTGAGAAATGGAATTCTTTTCAGGAAATTCAAGCTGACATTTTCATCTTTCCAGGAAATAACCAGCATCATGATACCCGCGAACAGGAGGAGAGAAGCGCCAATACCGACTGAGATCAGTATGTCCCTTCGAATACCTGAGATCGAGGAAATATATATAATGGCAGCGAACGCCCCAACGACCTTAAGAATAAGTTCGATAGCCTGAGGCGCAAAAATACAAGCCATCCCGTCTGTGATCGGGGTCCCTGCTTTTTTTTTCAGGATAGAAGGTGTTAAGAAATATCCGCTGCGTCCCGGAGTGATATCGCTCAATATCATCCCCCCGACATGTGAAAAAAATACGGTTACAAATTTTATCTTATATCCGATCTTAGCAAGCAGGAAGCTAAGGCGCGAGGTGAGTGTGAGGTTCAGGCATAAATATGCCAGGCAAGCCATGATAAAATAAAAAGGGACTGTTTTCTTCAGGGCAGAAATTACATCGTATATCCCGATCTTATAAAGAATAACACCAATAATAACTATACCAATAATTACCTGAAGGATCATCCTGTATTTTTTCATCTGGTGGCATAATATTATCTTTTATGTTTTAATGCTTCGTATCATTTTCATAAATTAATATTCAGGGATTTCCAGAAATAAAGCTATCTTCTGACCTGAGCTATCAGGATGATAGTATCATACGCGAAACCCAGTCTTCCATTTTCGAGCTTTACCCACAAGCCCGTCCTGTCACCGTCAATACTCTCTAACATCATACTTTCTATCATTTCTGTTTGCCCCTTATCAGTTCCAGCCCGCGTCATCCACTCCTCAAAATCTTGGGGTATCTCCCAGTGCGTTATATCTGTGATATCTGCTCCTGCCACATTGAACATATCCTCGATCTCACTGAGTGCGTATATTCTGACGTGCGAAGGGTCGCGCATCTTTTCAATGCTGTTGTGGAAAAGGCTCTTTTCTACATATTCTGACGAAACCCCGTCCACAAGCACGAGCGTGCCCCTGCATACGCGCCTCATTTCGAGGAGGGCTTTTTCCGGATTCGGGAAATGATGGAAAGCGAACCTGCATGAGACGATATCAAAGCTCTCATCAGGGAACGGGAGTGATTCCACATCTGAAAGAAGGAAACCTGTATTTTTAAGTCCCAGCGATCTCTCCTTTTCACGGGCTTTTAAAAGCATATTGCGCGTCAGGTCGCAGCCTATCGAAACGTCAGCTTTTTTCGCGAACTCAAGCGCAAGGAATCCTGCCCCTGTGGCTATGTCGAGCACGCGATGGTTCTTTTCTACGCCGCTTCTTTTCACCACTTCGGATAGATGGACAACGTCAACGAAAATGTTACCTTTTGCGTATGCTTCTGCCTGTTTTCCAAATTGCATTATTGCGCTTTCTTTGATACCCATTCAGGGGAGAAGATACTGATACTGATATATAAGTTATGCATAACTCTAAAAAGGTTTTCCATAGGAAAAACTTGACTTCGCCAGTTAGCCTATAAATGGGATGTCACATTTCAGAAGTTTTTGTGACAAACCTTGCATGAAAATGTAACATACCCAATAGGCAATATTGTATTGATCGATAGGATTAAAAAAGATTATGGTTACTTTGACTTTTTGTTCGGTAAAATCGGTGGAAAAGCCAAG
>JAHIFK010000021.1 GCA_018900975.1 Methanobacteriota archaeon | reverse complement strand
GTAACCCGGGCATTGCGAGGATAGACGCCTGTGCCTTTACAGAACACGCATTTAATTGCTGGCTCTATAATTTCGACTTTTCCTTTGCCTCCGCATACCTGACAGGTGGCAAGTTCAGAGAGTAAATCAAAGGGGTCTTTGCCTATACCTTTACAAAAGGCACACTTTATCGCAATCTTACTCATATTCTCACCCCTCTCAAATGAGGACATAATTTACGGAGTTCGAAGAACGACGTAAATTATATGTCCGAATTTGACCCTTGACATTTTGGAAATAATTACTTAGAAGAAAAATGTCAAGGGTAAGTTCGTGCATATAAGTTATGTCGCTTTCATTTAATCTAAGGCTCCATAACTTATGCACTCACTTATTTTTTCGCTTTTCTTCCTCTTTTCTTGCCTTTCTTACCTCTCTTCTTTGGCTTCTTGACTGCCTCTTCAACAGTTTTTACTTCTGCGCCTGCTTCAACCACAGGCCTGGCACCTCTTTTCTTATCCATCGTAGCAACCAGAGCTTGCCAATTAGCCGCCATCCTTTCTCTTTCAGTCTTGAAGGCTTCCAGCTGCTCAAGGACCTCTTTATTTCTCTCCTCCTGTCTTACCCGAATTGCATCCATTAGTTTCTTTGTTTCGTTAATTACCTCTTTCACATATTTTTGGATAGCATTCATCATCTTCTTAAAGTCTGCAAGCCTGTCTTTTTCTCCCTGAGCAAGGCTTTTATTGAGTTCATCTGCCATAGCCGCGTGGTCTTTATCAAACTTTTCCAAGAGATCAGCCACTGCTTTATTCCTATCTTTTTGTTCTGCTCGAATTTGTCTCATTAGCTTCGCCGTACCTTCAACCATATCGGCTACGAACTTTTTAATCTCAGCCCACATCGCTTTGAAGCCAGCAAGCCTATCCTTTTCTCCTTTGGCAAGATCCTCTCTCAACTTATCAGCCATCTCCTCATGCTCGGTGTGAAAACCTTTAAGCATCTGGTGAGTATCCTTTACTAAGGTTCCGATTGCCTTTACCCGGCTATCGTAAGAAGCGACAATGTCCTCACCGAGTGTTTTGATATCACTAGCTATACCCATTTTTATCTCCTCCTTTTCAGACTTTCACTACTCCATCGAATACAAATTACTTCCCCTGTTTAACCAAGGTTAAAATCAAACCTTGGCAACTTCTTCTTTCTCTCTGACCTCACCCCCTTCCACTCTTTTTTCAGCCATGGTTTCAGTTATTTTATGCCAATGAGAAGCCATATCTTGGCGTTCTTTTCTAAATTCATCCAGTCTTGTTCTAACTTCTTTTGCCCGTTCCAATTGTCTTGACCGGATATTTCCCATCACATCTTTAAAATCCTTGATCCGTATGGCTTCTTGCTTATCTAAAAGGCTGCGCAGTGATTCGGCCATCTCTTTATATTCTGTTTGAAATTCCTTTAACATTACACTTACTTCATTCTCTCTTGTCCTCTGCTTAGCCTGAATATCCTGCAACATTTTTTTAAAATCGTCTATCCTAATTTTTTCAGCGCCTGTCAAACTCTTCTTAATAATTTCAGCTACCTCTTTTTGCTCTTCAAAAAAAGTCTTTAATAATTCCTTTACGCGCTTTTCCCTTTCATCTTGATGGGATAATATATCTTCCATCATGTTATCAAAATCTTTCTTTCTCAAAGATTCTCCTCTGGCGAGGGTTTCTTTGAGCTGATTACTTATTTCATTTCTTTTGATTTTAAAATCATCGAGTATTTGGTGGGTATCATCTATGATTGTAGCTACTGTAGAAATTCTGGATTGATAAGATGAAACTATTTCTTCAGCGACTCTTTTCATATCTTCGACAACTGCCATGATTTTATCCCCTATATCTTCATAATCTCAAATAATGGAAGGAAGGAATTACTTGGCGAACCATGCTTTTTGTCCTCGTTGGACGCAAGGATGATCCGGCAAGAACCCCTCTTTACCTTATCCTTAGGCTGCTGTTGCGGTTAAACCGATAGCTTCAGCATACTTCAGGTAAGTCT
>JAHIFK010000020.1 GCA_018900975.1 Methanobacteriota archaeon | reverse complement strand
TGAAGACAGACCAAACATCATAGGTCCATGCTGCATGATCCTGGGAAAGAACGATATCAATATCGCAGGGATGCAGGTCGGGAGAATAAAGGCTGGAGGCGAAGCGATAATGGTGCTGAATATTGACCACGAAGTAGATAAAAGGATACTTGACGAGATAAAAGCGGTTGGCGGGATAATTGATGCCAGGCTTGTGATCTTATGAAGAAGATGCAAATTGAGATTTTGTCGTCTATAGGTTCGGTTGCGCTATTGATAATTTTAATAGCAGCTTCAAAGCTCAGCCTGCAGACGCCGGGATATGGTTTTATGGCTACTCTGCTGCTTTATGTACTTGTAATGTCGATCGTGGGATTAAAACTTGCAGAAATGCCGGAGAAGTAGAACCGGAGAAGAGGGTGGCTCTTCTCAATCTCAATGTATACTTAACCTACTATCTATTTTAGGTTAAATGCATTAGTCGTATTTTTTTAAGGGATTAATAAAATCTGTAAATAAAAAAGGTAGATACAATATGGTCAAAATCATCGTCATCAACAACCACGGTCAATTCTGTCACCTGATCCACCGCGCCGTGCGCGACCTTGACCAGGAAGTTGAACTTGTGAAAAATACATCCACCATAGAGGAGATCCTCGCAAAAGAACCCGACGGGCTGATACTCAGCGGCGGTCCCACCCTTGAGCGCGCGGGCAATTGCAGGGAGTATGTCAGAGAACTTGACCTGCCTATACTTGGCATCTGTCTTGGGCATCAGGTAATGGCGCTGGAATACGGTGGTAAATTGAGGACTGGCTCTGCTGGAGGTTACGCAGCTATCGAGATAGAGATCGTTGAGGAAGATGATATCTTAAAAGGTCTTGGTCCCAAAACAAGCGTCTGGGCATCCCATGCAGACGAGGTCTCGGCGCTTCCTCCCGATTTCATGAGGCTCGCGCGCTCCCGCATAAGCGAGATAGAGGCGATGAAACATAAGACAAAGCCGCTGTATGGTGTGCAGTGGCATCCTGAGGTCTCGCATACTGAACGCGGGAACGACCTGCTTATGAACTTTTTTGAGGTGTGCAGGGGATATAAGAAGAAGCACTGATTTTTTAACATGCATACATTTAACCCTCTAAAACTCCCAATATTAACCAATGTCCGAAGCCCTCCGAACTGACCTTTACCAGCTTACCATGATGCAGGCTTATTGGAAGTCAGGGCACAATCCTGAAGCCACTTTCGATTATTTCGTTAGGAAGATCCCTTTCGGCCAATATCTTGTGACAGCGGGATTAAATTATGTGCTGGACTATATCGAAAGCCTGCGCTTTGAAGATGACGATATCGAATACCTGCAAAGTCAGGGTTTCGATGAAGATTTCCTCAAGCACCTTCGCGACTTCAGGTTCACAGGGGACATACTTGCCATGCCCGAAGGCAGCATCGCATTCCCGCTTGAGCCCATGATCAGGGTAACTGCGCCCATAATGGAAGCGCAACTCGTCGAGACTTATCTCCTCAACAAAATGAACTTCTCAACCCTTATCGCCACGAAAGCCTCGCGGGTCGTGTATGCTGCACGGGGGCGTTCGATAGCTGAATTTGGTCTCCGCCGCGCTCAGGGCGACGGGCATCTTGAAGCAACGCGGGCCACCTATATCGGAGGATGCGACTCCACGTCCAATGTGCTTGCGGGAAAGATCCATGGCATACCTGTTTCAGGAACCATGGCGCATTCCTTCGTAACGAGCTTTGACCATGAGATCGATTCCTACCGCGCTTATGCAGAAGCATTCCCAAAACGGTGCTTTCTTCTGATAGACACATACAACAGCATAGAAGGCGCAAAAAAAGCAGTTATAGTAGGAAAAGAACTTGAAAAAAGGGGCGAAAAGCTCTTGGGTGTAAGGCTTGACAGCGGTGATCTGGCAGAACTCTCAAAAGAGGTACGAAGGCTCCTTGATGATGGCGGTCTAAAATACGTAAAGATAGTGGCAAGCGGAGACCTCAATGAATGGAAGATCGATGAGATGATGAAAAAAGGAGCGAAAATCGACATGTTCGGCGTTGGGACTGAACTTGTTACGGGACGCCCAACACCTGCCCTTGACGGCATATACAAGCTCTCGGACGTGGTGGAGCAGGGAAAGCACATGCCAAAGATGAAGCTCTCTGATGATCCTGTAAAAGCCACGCTCCCTGGAAAAAAAAGTGTGTGGCGCATCGTTGAAAAAGGGAAGTTCGTAAGAGATGTCATATCTCTGGAAGAAGAGGATGTTGATAATGCCATACCAATACTTGAAAAGGTCGTTGAAAAAGGGAGGATCGTATGCAACAGGCCTTCTCTTGAGAAGATTAGACAGAGGACAGGTGAGAATCTCTCGAATTTGCCTGATATTTACAGGAAACTTGACAGCGCAGCGGTATATCCTGTTGAGTTCAGCAGGGAACTTGTCGCGCTAAGGGAACGCGTCATTGAAAAAATAAGAAGGGAAGAGTTGAGTTAGAAGGGCAAAAACCATTTCATTCGTCATCGGTTAAGAAAAAAAATCAAGAAAGTCTTTATAAATATGAATAATATATAAGATTAGTTCGATGAAAGCGATACTTTTTGACCCTTTTTCCGGCGCGTCAGGCGATATGACCACAGCATGCCTTATCGACCTGGGGGCAGATGCAGATAAGGTTAAGAATGCAATGGAAACCGCTGCAGATGTTAAGGTCGAAGTTACCAGAACAACCAAGAAAGACATCGCTGCAACCGCAGTCAATGTTTCCACGAAAAAAGACGGGAACCTGAAACTTTCCGAGATCATCGGGCGTATCAGTTCCCTATCTCTTCCAGAAGAGGTCATCTCGGATGCGGTCTCGGTCTTTAACATACTCGGCAGCGCGGAGTCAAGAGTGCATGGCGTACTGATCGAAAAACTCCATTTCCATGAACTCGGGCAGGAGGACGCGATCGCGGATATCGTGGGAGCGTGTACTGCATTTCATGACCTCGGTCTTAAGGATCACAGGATTTACTGCACCCCCATATCTGTTGGCGCTGGATTCATCGAGTTCTCGCACGGGAAATTCCCTGTGCCTGCGCCTGCCGCGCTTGAGATCTTAAAGGAATATTCTTTGCCCTGGCGGTCTGGCCCGGTCGAAGGTGAGCTTCTCACACCCACTGGCGCGGCGCTGCTTGCTCATTTCGTGAACGAGAAGGGCGCATGTCCCGGGATGATAACGAAAAGGATAGGTTACGGGGCAGGAAGTATGGAGAGCGCTGTTCCAAATGTCCTGCGGGTGATCGAAGGTGAAATTGATGATGCCCTTATTTCAGACAGCATAGAGATGCTTGAGACGAACGTGGACGATGTTACGGGTCAGGTGCTGGGGAACCTGATAGATGAGCTTCTTGCAAAAGGTGCAAGGGACGTATCCATTATACCTGCCACCATGAAAAAAGGGCGAAGCGGCAGCATCATTCAGGTGATAGCAAAGCCTGAGGATTCAGATGCTCTTGCAAGGAAAATGATAGAGGAGACAGGTTCGCTTGGGATAAGGATAATACCTGTGAAGCACAGGCTGATTGCAGAGAGGAAGATGGATAAGGTAGAAATTAAGATAAATGGCAGGGTGTTCACGATCGCGGTAAAGATCGCAAGGGATTTGCGTGGTGTGCTTTTGAATATATCGGCTGAATT
>JAHIFK010000217.1 GCA_018900975.1 Methanobacteriota archaeon | reverse complement strand
CCTCACTCCTTGTTTCAATCCTTGTTTTAGTGGATGTGCCTCTTGAATAATGTTTCAATAGTGCCAAGAACCTGCTCAGTCAAATGTTTCAATCCTTGTTTTAGTGGATGTGCCTCTTGAATATTATATCCCATTTGAGATAACGAAGCTAGTATTTTAGTTTCAATCCTTGTTTTAGTGGATGTGCCTCTTGAATTATTATAATCTGGAGGAGGAGGAGCAGACTCATTATGTTTCAATCCTTGTTTTAGTGGATGTGCCTCTTGAATATGATAAGATTTTGCATGCTCGCCATGAACAAAAGTAGTTTCAATCCTTGTTTTAGTGGATGTGCCTCTTGAATTATTATTTTCGTTGTTTTCATCGTTACCGCACCTGTTTCAATCCTTGTTTTAGTGGATGTGCCTCTTGAATTCCAGTTCTTTTGTCATTTTGGTGCACCTATGCCGTTTCAATCCTTGTTTTAGTGGATGTGCCTCTTGAATCTGCTTCTGCTTCTGCATGTCCATGAGAGGAGGTGAAGTTTCAATCCTTGTTTTAATCGCGTCTACTCTGCAATTTTGACTTGGAAAGCATGTTTATCAGAATCCCCTGTAAGTTATTTCAATACAAGGATTGAAAGATTTGACGCCATTTATACATAATAGATTAAACAGTATAATTATAGTTTTATACTCAGATAAAATCATCAGAAGTAGCTAAAGTCGTGCATATTTAACAGCCTTTAGTCCTTCCGGTGTTATTTTGACTCTATAAGAAGGCATTCCTGAAGCACTTTCTTCTGCTGTGACCTTGTTTATTTCAATCAACCCTACTTCATGCAGGAAGTTGCAGTTCTTTTTAACCGTAGTATTGTTAGCCTCAACCTCTTTTGCCAACATGTAAAACGAGTAAATTCTCCCGTCGCTTAGATTTTTCAAAATTCTTAACTTAATCTCATCATTAATATTCAATTCCATTATCGGTTCTACAATAGAACAAGTATATTTATATACAATAATTAAACAAATAAGGTAGTACTAGCGTATAAACGTTATAATTTTAATAAGGTTTATAACATAAATAATAAAAGAGGAGAGAAAATGAGGAAACTTGCAGGTTTCATTCTGCTCGTAGCTTTAATGATAAGCAGCACAGGTTGGTAATTTGCCCATGTTCGGGAATGATGCTATGCAACCTGGCGCTTTTGGAAGGCGAATGACTATTCTGGAAACAAGAATAGCTGCATTGGAGGGTGTAAAAATAAAATATGCATGATTTTGATTGGGGTTTCGATATGACTGTCCTCGGGCTAATTTATAAGATGCGGGATAAAAGAAAAAGAAAACCAGCAAAAAAAGTGGATGTATTAAATAGAGCTGCATATATTGGTATGGACAGAGATAAGGTTGTACAAGCAATAAATGAGTTAGGTCAAATGGGGGAAATAATAGAAACAAGAGGGGGCGATGCAGATTGGGATCGGCTCAGGGTTGTAAATGAAAAAAGGATCGCCAGATTTAGACGCGAGGAGCTACTTGAAGACCCTTATGAAATCAGAAGATTGAAAAGATTATGTCGCGAATGAAAGTCATGAAATCAATTGATCCATTTCAGATGAAAAAGATGATGTATTTATAATTTCTTATACATAAATAAAACCAATTTAAAGATTTGTTGTATTGTATATCAGAATAACTACGTTTATAGTTTCCTATGCGTAAATATAGATGAAACATACCCCTGCACGGCTTTTAATCATCTATCTGCTGACACATCTCCAACAATCCAGTAAGGTCCTGAACAACGGCTGCTCGGCAACTCTCTAGAAAAATTTGCTATATAATCACCTGGTATCTCACCTCCACCCAGTATGACCTTATCACCCACAATTGCTACGGGTTTACCAGTGTTGTTATTGATCTGGATTACCTCATCATTAGTGCTTATTGAAAAACCATATGGCCATACGAGCAAATATTTATCCACGCGTAGACAACCATTTATTTGCACTAATTCACCTTCTAATATCGCAGTCATTCGGACACTTGGATTTGTATACTTTTGCACTGGAAAAAAAAGAGAGGTTGAAGTATTGACAGAGCTTTCATCCTGCTGCGTCTTTTCAACACATCCGGTGATCAGTATTGACACAATGATTCCAATCATCAATCCTCTCAATTTTGATTTCATTTTTACCTCTACCGTATATCTTATTGTTTCTCCTGGTTTTCTAATTTACGGGGATGTCATCACACTAACGCCAATTCCAGATATATAGTCGACTGCCATATAGACGCCATCGGCATCGGTGCCACTGGTACCTGGAGAAATCTTGGCTGTCATTGTTCCATATGCATCGTTAGCCAGGAACCATGGACCTCCGCTATCTCCAAGTTCAGAAAGGTCATCAGTGCCGGCAGTGTTCGCAACCCAAATATAATTTCCGTTAAGATCTTTGCTCCTGATGTAACCACATCCCCAACCTGTAGTCTTACCATACTTGCAAACATATTCGCCAATATATTGGCTGCTTCTACTTAGGCTATTGCAAAATATTAATCATTCCACCGTTTTCGTCGGAATAGGAGATATTTTTGCAAACCACTTTTCTAATCCCTCCAACCGTTCTAATCTCTTCTCTATCTGTGCCATAGCTTTCTGAGTTAAACTCACACCTGTCTGATAACATTTTTCAACAAGGTTGACAATGGGATTTTTTCCATTCCATTTCATCGTTTGAGCAAACCTGATAACTGCATCTTTCGTATCAAGTAAAGAACCATTCCAGTGTTGTTCTAGTACCCCCCATACACGTTCAATAGGATTGTATTTACTGTGATAAGGTGGGTAATAAGCCAACTGAATATCAATTTGAAATTCATCGGCAAATTGCGTGAGCCGGTTCATAAATTGTGTTCGCCTGCTATTATTTTCCGGTCCATTATCCAGGTTCACCAGTAATGTTTTAACGTATGGAAACTGTTGTTTTGCGATTGACCAAAAATCATGCATACAATCAACAATAAAGTCACTGGTAGTATGTGAGTTGGTGAAATAAAATCTGATATCATCATATTCGGGTAAGAATATACCAATCGGCGTCAATTTATCTTCAGGTTGAAAATCATGGTCAGCGGCTTTAACAATGACACGAGAATTACCTCCTCTCGAAAATGGACCGACAAGAACTGATGCTTTTGCATCTATCGATATACGCAATACTGTTTCATCGTTTTTCGCAATGGCATGAATTTTATTCAGTTGGTCAAAAATTGCATTGGTTTGAGGAATTTTTTTTTAGGTTGACTTTTTTGTACCGAACGCATACGATAACCAAGTTTCTGTAATTTTTGACGAATTATCTCTTCTGAGGGTAAATCGGAATCTATGTACCCATTTTGTTCAATGAGCTGTTGTCGAACTTCAGCACTACTCAAACGAGTATACAAACGTGTGGTCTTAAATGTTGGATCTGTTTGGCTTTGTCCTTTTACAATCGCATCGATGTCTTCGATTAAGTTGGGCAGATGTTCTTCTATCGATTTGCGACCTCGACCAGAGAAATGGTCAATACACCGAATACCACTTTCCAGTTCATGCATGCCTTTCCTGATAACATCACGATTCCAATTCAATTCATCTTCAGCATAGCGTTGTCCACCCTTACCTAAGGCTTTGACTACACGAGCCATGAAAATACGACGGTCACTATTTTTCAATATTTGAGCTGTTTCTGTGAAAACATTTTTTAAATCATCGGAGAGTTCCATATTAATTATTTTCCATTTTCTATTAACTTAACCATATGTTTTTGGAATAATTAAAATGTTGCATTAGCCTTATATGCCATTCAATGATTCTCCCAGCGTAGGGCCTGCCGATGGAAGCCATGCCACTTTGCCCTACTGTGGCGGTCTTGAAACTGTCATCCCGTCTCTCAAGCCGTTCAATCAGACGTTTGACGATGGCATTGTAGGTCTCTTTTTTACTGCCCATGGAGGCAAGACGATCTCTTACCTCGGAATCGAGCCGAATTGACGTATCCATTAAAATTCACCTCGCATACTCTGTATGCAAGTTATGCAATATATACCTTTACATACATGTACATACCCATACATACTATGTATGCTTTGCATAATTATTATGTAGAATGCAGTCACGTACATACTTTGCATGCTTTGCATAACAGATATGCATTATGCATAACGGATATTCAGGAGCTAAAGAGTGACTGTTATGCGCTGTACATACCCATGCATAACCAGTATGTAATATGCATACCTGTACATACTTCGCATAACTGTTATGCATGTTACATACCCGTGCATAACCAGTATGTAATACGCATATCCGTACATACTTCGCATAACTGTTATGCAAAATCTTCCCTGAGAGCCTTGCCTGGGCAATATTGACCGGAACAAAGAGGGGATATCAATCATAGCATCGGGGAGAAAATGCGCCATATCGTGTTTATGGAACTTCTTTCGGTAATTTTAGGCGGAAGCGATCAGAACCCTGAAAAAAGATTCTGTCAGGTCTTTGGCTATGAAGGCGCAACCGCCGCTATTCTCTCAATCGCTTTTTGCTTTTGTCTGTCAGCCTTCTCCTCTTCGCTGACGATCCTCTGGGAGCGCATAAGATCCCCTACAATAAGATTCACACGACCTATGCGGGTACCGTCCGGTCTCTCTACCGTCCCCTTTGTTCCGAATAGAGAAAAATTAATTTTTGAAAATTCAAGCCTTGCCTGCACCTGAGCAACCGAAGGATGCTCCCTGGTATATGGTATGCGCGCCCAGTACCCTTTCCGGCGATCCCCAGGGCGGACATATTCCACAACATTAAACGGCGACGGAAGCCTTATTTTTGCGAGAACTTCCTGCAGAGTGGGGTTGTGTTCTGCGCGCGATGCAAGCTCTACAAGAACTCTTGCAATCCCGATCCGGTCACGAGTGGTCTGTAATTTATTAAAGAGAGGTTGAAGTTTCATATATATCAGGTTGGGCTTGCCTCGGCGATTGTATGTGAATCCGGCTGTGATGCCAGCATTCTGAAGTTATTGAAGAGCCGGGGGTCCTCTGTTTTTAGACGTTGTAAGAACTGCCCGTATGCGAAAATAACATCCATATTAATTTGATTGTGCCCGTATGCAAGGGCATGTGCCATTGCTCGATCCACGGCCCTTGTTATTGCGACGCTGTCCATGTGCTGATCAAGCATATTTTGAAGCTGCTGATTTATATCTGTTAGTTTCTGGATCTCAATTCGCGCTTGCTCAAGTTCTGCTGGAAAAAGTAACAGCGTTTTAAGATATTCCTCAAGGTTCATTCCTGCTGCTGCTGCGTGGTTTCCGCAAATACTAAGGACAAGCGCGCCTGCATCTAACCTTTCTTTCAGTATCTTGGGGGCAAGGCTTCCTACAGCTTTTAACAATTCTTCGGCTGTGACCTCTTCCCCGGTGACTTCAAAACTCTTGTTAAAATTTGCAAGGTCTGCTTTCTTTCCATCGGGAAGTGGGGCATTCTTTATCTTGCGGATCGTTTCCCTTGATATACCTAATTGATCCGCTATATCTGTGATTTTTATCCCTTGTTTTAGGAGTTCATGGATTTCTTCTTTCTCTTTATCGGTGATTGCCATAAAATATAATTGGGTTCCAACTTGAAATATATTTCCCCCTCATGAAGAATAAAAATGCCAATAAATATGCCAAAAAACGCCAAGATATTTCTAATTCCTGACCAGAATGCCAATTTATATGCCAAAAAACGTTGAAAAATGCCCAATTATATGCCAATATAATGCCCATTTTGTGCCAAAATTGTTGCCACTTTGCAGGGCTGCATGTGCGTTTTTTTTCCATACGTGTGTGAAGAACAGGATTAAAGTAAAAATAACGTTGTGATACCCACATACCCGTTGGAGATAAGGATAAAACACTACTGAAAACCTGAATAGAACGTTACGTTTTATAAGAGGATACAATTGATACTATCCTCATGACCAGGATTGAATTATGGATGAACCAGAACTTTTCCTAGACAGCGATGACGAAGATACTGAAAGGATGATCTGCGGTGTGTTCTGCGAAATGTGCATGATCAGGACGATCTGTCAATTTCGGGATATTTTTAGAGCAGCGGCATTTTAGTGTTCGTGTCCATCTGAATTAACCGGATTGCACAAGGAGTTGGATAGTAACATTCTTTTCTGTTTGAACGAAAAAAGAAAAAGTGTCTATGGGGGTATACCGTAAGCCCCTTCTATATATATAACTATATATACGTCATATCTTTCTACCCCCTATTGGTATTTCCCCAATGCTCTTTTTTCCCCATCATTTTTACGGCGCGTAGCGAATTTTAATAAGTTGAGCCGTTGGGGTGTGTTTCCCGAAACAATTCCGTTACGCAATGATGTCTTAACCTATATAGGTTAAGCCCTAACCTATATATCTTACAATTGAAAGGTATATAGGTTTACCCTTAACCTCTATATGTTCTGTCTGGGAGGGGCGCCAACCTATAGAAGTATAAACCAAACCTATATAGATTTGAAGATGAACATATATAGGTATGACTCAAACCTCTATAACACACAATAAAAAGAGCAGTCCAGACGCATCAAATTCAAATCCATCCCGTACAACTGTCTAAAGAACATTTTTAATTTGTTAATCAGGTAAGGGTACGCCTATCGTTTTTTGGTAGATTGTTCGTATATATACATATAATCTAAACCTATATATGTATTAAAACCTTTAGACAGTATTCCGTCTCCCCTTCTCGATTCAACTGTCTAAAGAACAGTGTAAAATTCTGTATTTTTGACTATTCTTACATTATGTTTTTATTGGCTATATATTTTTCTCTTTTGTTCCCCTTATTTTAGTCCCCTCTTGTTTTCGCTTTCTCTTTCACCTAGGCTTCAAGGTTCCAGAACTACTCCAGTTCATCTCTTCTTTTTGCCTGCTCGTTCACCCAATCCATAAGTTCCTGAACGCTCAACCCTGTAGCATCGGCATAAATCTTATATGTGGCTCTCTGGATCCGCTCAGGCTCCCATAATGCACGCTTAAGAGCTTCAAGCAGTTTCTCGTGCGCGTCCTCGATGTGCCTCTCCCTTGTTTTCTGATCATCTTCTTTTTGTTTTTCTATTAGTTCGAGTTCTGCAATTTTTTTCTTTAGGGAGTTGTAGTGGGGTTCCACTTCCTCAAATTCCTTTCTGAGTTTTGGCAGTTCTCTACCGTCCAGGAGTATATCCTCATCTATTTTCTTCCGGACGGCACGTGCCATGTTGCCTTTTCCGTACGTTTCCATGAGGAATTCGTGTTGGACGGGAGCGAGCCATAGCACATACTGCTTATTGTATTTTGGTTCGCGGGTCAAGTTCTCACCCCAAAAAATATATACTTCCAAAAACAAATACTAGCCATACCAGGCGGCTTTGCATCCTCTGGATTTTGGCGGTCTTCGCGGGCCGCCTTCTGATTTTCTTTCATTGCTCCTCCTTTTATTTTCGTCGTTTTCGCTGCTCTGATTGCGCGCAGGCTACAGGGGCAGCGTCTTCTTTCTCGATCTGATCCAGTCTCTCAGCGATTAGCGATCGGGCAAGGATCGCTCGCGGGATATCGCGTTTCTCGGATAGTTTATCAATTCTTTTCACTAGGTCTTCCCTCATTCTTAGGGAAAATGGTAGGTTTTCCATGTATCCTCCTTATTGGTGTAGTGCATCCCAATACAATATAAGAGTTGTTATTCCTGTGTTTCGGAATTAGGGCATTTATATCTCTTTAAATTAAAAAACATACGTTAAAACATACGTTTTATCTTAAGATAAATTCTTTTAACTCCTTATTTCTGCTTTTGTACTGCCTTGAAATTGCGTTGTAAGTCACATCAGGGCTTAGCAAGAAAAATACAGAACCCAGTAAGGAAATAAACGGAAAAAACCAAGCGTAATCTGAAATAGT
>JAHIFK010000216.1 GCA_018900975.1 Methanobacteriota archaeon | reverse complement strand
GAAAAAATAGATGGCGAAGGTCTGGCTATAAATGAAGCACTCTCAAAACGTATTAAGACATGGGGTAGCACAATTGAGAAAATAGAAGTTGATAATGAGACCGGAAGTGGCGAAATTGAAGCTAAAATATCTGTACTTTTCCTGACTTTAATGGGAAAAATCAAAACTGAAACAAGCTCAAAAACAGAGATCCGTAATAAAGTCGAGCCTAAAG
Source organism: Methanobacteriota archaeon (assembly GCA_018900975.1). Classification (GTDB taxonomy): domain Archaea; phylum Halobacteriota; class Methanosarcinia; order Methanosarcinales; family Methanoperedenaceae; genus Methanoperedens. Next base: position 5,032 of record JAHIFK010000216.1, on the reverse strand, counting down.
TTTCAGAACTTATAAACATAATTAATGATGTAATTACTGAAATCGAAAGAACAACAGAAAAACAGGTATTGATAGTTATTGATAACCTTGAAAAAACTGATCCGGTTAAAGCTATTGAGATTTTTTATAAGCATGGGACCCAACTGGTTCAGCCTCTTGGAAAAATAATTTATACGTTCCCAATCGCACTAAAAAATGATGAAAAATTCAGCCAGATAGTCATAAATTTTGATAAGGTCAGTATGCATCCTAACATAAAAATCATGAATAAGGATGGAAGTACATATAAGAAAGGTGAAAATATTTTGATAGATGTTGTAAGTAGAAGAGCACCTTTAGAACTTATTGAAAAAGATGCAATGGAGTATATTATCAGGATGAGTGGAGGGTTAGTAAGGGAATTGATCAGAATTATACGTGATTCTTCTATCAGGGCGATTACCAGGGGGAAAAATAAGATAGATAAAGAAATTGCAATTACTGTAGTAAATGATATAAGGAACTTATACAGGGGGCAGATTAGCGAGGAAGATTACAAAATACTGACGGAAATTTATACGTCCAAAGAACTAAAGAGGGACCAGGGACTTGTCAGGTTGTTGCACAATCTAAGTGTTCTGGAATACAGGAATGATACTGATTGGTGCGATGTAAATCCAATTGTAAGATCACTGTTATCTGAAAAGGGATTAATCAGCGACTAAAATGGAACTTAATCAAGAACAGTTAAGCAAATTGGATGAACTGGTTACTTTAATAACTCTTTCAAAAGATGGAGCTATTGCATTTGTACTTTGTAATGAGCCGGTTTTAAGAAAAGAATTATACAATGAGTTAGAAAAACGGCTGGAGTTCCTCAATAGAAAAATAATAAATATTCAATTAGACGAAAATTCCAGTGAATTAGTTAATGAAATCAGGAAAAAAGGTTCATCAACGAAAAATAAAACAGCAATTTTTGTTTATGGCATTGAAAAAGCTTCAAAAGCTGTCACTTCATCTGGTAAATCTGCTTTTTTGACGAAACTGAATATAATGCGGGATGAATTTTCCAATATTAAACAGCCTGTTATTATATGGTCAAATGAAGCATCAATAAGCAAAATCGCTATAGAAGCGCCGGATTTCTGGAGCTGGCGAACTACAGTTTTTGAGTTCAGGATGGAAAAAATATCCGAACTTTTAGAAAAAACTGAAAGGATTACCGAAAGCGGGTTTGAAAATCTAACGATTGATGAATTAAATGAGCGATATAAACAGTATTCAGAGCTACTGGAAGAATACAGGAAAAAAAATATTGTTGATGATTATAAATTTTTGGATTGGTTTTTTAAATTAGGAATGATTCATTATTTAAGGGGTGAGTATGATGAGGCGCTTGAGAAATACAAGCAGTCTATGGAGATTAATATAAAACTCGGTTACAAGAAAGGTATAGCGCAAACACTACACAACATCGCAATGATTCACCAAGATAAAGGTGAGTACGAAGAGGCGCTTGATAAGTACAAACAATCATTGGAGATTCAGAAAAGACTCGACGATCAGGGGGGTATATCAAAAGCACTCCACCAAATTGCAACGATTCACAAAATTAAAGGTGAATACGATGAAGCGCTTGATAAGTACAAACAATCATTGGATATTTATAAAAAACGTGTCGACCAGCGAGGTGTTGCGGAAACTCTACACAACATTGCAATGATTCACTTTGAAAAGGGTGAATACGAAGAGGCACTTGAGAAATACAAGCAGTCTATGGAGATTAATATAAAACTCGGTGACCAGAGAGGTATAGCGCAAACACTCCACAACATCGCAATGATTCACCAAGATAAAGGTGAGTACGAAGAGGCGCTGGAGAAATACAAGCAATCTATGGAGATTGACACAACACTCGGCAACCTGCGCGATTTAGCCTACACCTTGGCGCAGGTGGGTTTACTTTATTCACAGATTGGTGAAAAAGAAGAGGCGATCAACTATACACAAAAAGCTCTCGATATATTTGAGAAAATCGGACTGGAAAATGAAGCCAGAAAAGCAAAAGCCCAGATAGAAAAAATGCGCCTGTAGTTATTGCCCGGAGTTCATCCAGGCAATTTAATCTTAAAACCGATAATAGGTTGTTCAAGCCAGAAATTTGAGATGACTTCGGGGTGAATTTCGCCGAACACGCTGGTTTTCTTGCCACAAAACTATTTAAAGAACCATGATAATATATTATTCCAATTAAACTGGTACGAACAGGCGATCCCAATGCTTCCCGTAGTAACAAACTCCCTCACAAAACGATTCGGAGAACTGACAGCAGTAGACAACTTAACCCTGACCATCCAGCCAGGCGAACTCTTCGGCTTCATCGGCCCGAATGGCGCAGGCAAGACGACCACCCTGCAGATGCTAAGCGGTCAGATACTCCCCACATCCGGCACCGCGAAAGTGGTAGGTATAGATGTCGCATCCGACCCGACCTCAGTAAAAGCCGCCATCGGCATAGTTCCAGAAATTGAATACCCGCCCTCATTCCTTACTGTGGAGGAATACCTTCATTTTGTGTCATCGGTAAGGGGACTGCCTGAGAATGGGAACGTGGACAGGTGGATAGAGTTCTTCGGGCTTGAAGAAAAGCGCGAGACCATGTGCATGAGCCTCTCCAAAGGCCAGAAGAAAAAAGTCACACTCTCGGCGGCGCTGCTTCATGAACCCAGAATGCTCTTCATGGACGAGCCTTTCCTCGACCTTGACCCGCTCATCCAGAGGAAACTCAAAGCATGGCTGCTGGAATTCGTAAGCGGGGGCGGTACAGTGTTCCTGAGCACCCACATCCTGGAGCTTGCTGAAAAGCTCTGCACCAGGGTTGGCATCATTGATAAGGGAAAACTCGTGGCTGTGGGCAGCATGGAAGAACTTCGCAAAACCGTGGGCGAGGACCTTGAGCAGATCTTCGTGCGGCTTGTTTCAGCTTAGGAGGGACCCATGCTAGATGTGAATATCCTGAAACTGATGTTCAAGGAAGAGTTCAGGCTTCAGGCATCTTTTTTCAACCGCTCATATTTTCTCTTTTCATCCCTGACAATTGTCCTTTTCACATTCATAATGGGAGTAACCCTTCCCATGCTGCGCCGCGCCGTTGCGATAGATGACTTACTCCTCGTCGCGCACTGGGTGCTGCTGTTCTACGGCCTCGGCGTGGGCGGTTTTGCCATGTTCGGCGACCGCATCCTTGAGCGGCGCTTTGGCAGCGTGAGCCTCCTACTGGGCAGCGGCTATACCCTGCCCATACGTTTCAGGCGGCTGTTTTTCCTGTTCTACATCAAGGATACCATTTACTATATCTTCTTCACTATCCTGCCGATGATAATGGGACTCGCGCTGGCGTCAGTGTTCGTGCCCATCTCTTTTTCGTCCCTCTTTTATCTCTTCATATCCCTGACCATGTCTTTCCTTATCGGAATAAGCATAAGTGTACTGATGTTCGCGGTAATTGCGCGCCTGGGCGCTTCCGTCCTTTTCGTGATTGCTGCAGGGGGAATTTATCTATGGTTTACGGGGATCGATATTAAAGTGGTCGCAGCTCAACTCCCCGCACTTGTGTTCTATCATTCCCATTCTGTTTACATCGTGATCGGAATATTGATAATATCACTTTTGCTCGGCGTGCTCTCCTCAGGTTTCATAAAAGAGATGCCCACACCCCATGAGCGCAGAGCAAAAGAAGCGTTCATGAGAACACTGCGTTTGACCTCCAGGTTTGTATCGAAATATGGTCCAATGCTGTCCAAGGATATCTTAGACCTTGTACGCAGCGGCATAATATTCCCGGTCATACTGACTTTCCTGACGCCGCTTCTGTTCTTATATGCGGTTACATGGTTCGTCGAATCTGTCATGCTCTGGAACTTCAGCTTTTCCCTGCTATTCTATGCTGCCATGGTGGGCTTCTTCTGCACACTGCTCTATAGCTGGCTCTCCAACATTGACATTTCAGAATGCTACAATTCCCTGCCTATGTCCATGCCTCATGTGATCAGGACAAAATTGATACTTTTCCTGTTCTTTATATGTGTCGTTGCAGTGCCTTATCTTGCTGCAATAGGATATCTGAAAGGAGAGATGGACTTGCTGTGGATAGGACTTTTCATAATGTTCACAGTGTCAGCATACGTGGGTTCTGTGCTTGCTTATCTCACAGGATTGTTCACTAATAGTTATCTGCTTGATGCGAAGATCCTGATGCTGTTCTCACTGGCTGTGGTTCCTGTACTGCTGGCTGAAACGCTTCTGTCATTCTATTATCCGGTAAACAGTAATACTTCGGCGATTTACATAGCAGGTCTTGGAGTTGTTATAGTCGCAGCTTCGATGCTGTTCCTGAACAGGCTCGACAGCCGCTGGAAAGGTAAGATGTTCAGGATAGCATGAGATGTGCAGGGATGAATTTAACGGCGGTTGCTGTATAGAACACGATAATGGAGACAGTTTCGATTTGTGTTGGTAGTTATTTATATATGCAAATATTCTTTATATGATTTATATTATTATTAAACTACTCACTCTGTTTCATTTAGATTCGATTATTTTTTTATTCTGTACTCCTCAAGTTTAAATTTTCTTTATCGTTAATTTCTTTACTAATTGTATTCCATTGGTCATCGGTTAAGGAGTTTGACAGAGTCGGTATGTATTATTATCCAAAATATCAATGGTTTCATACGATTATCCAATTTAATTTAAATCGAACACGGATGACGCGGATTACACGGATTTTCACGGATCCGCGCGTATCCGCGTCATCTGTGTCATCCGTGTCCTATCGTAAGGTTTTTCTCTTAACCGCACAATCTGTTGTCCTTAATTTTCCATCTGGAGCTTCCAATTTCAACTGTAGACAAATTGTCGACAGTTCAGCTTTTTCTTCTTCGCCTAATCGTATTTTCGTTTTATACCAATAATCTCTGGGATTAATACTATCTGTCAATGCTCCAACAATATCGACTATTGAAAAATACCAATCTTCTTTAAACCAGGT
>JAHIFK010000215.1 GCA_018900975.1 Methanobacteriota archaeon | reverse complement strand
CCATTACAACGATGCTCAAAAACCGAAAATCACCAAATGCAGGTTACTGCATGGAGGTTAACAACAATGGATGAAAAATTTTCAGATAAGGTGTTTGCTACAGCAGATCAGGCTGTTGGGCATGGCGGAGAGAAGGTTCCTATCCTTGGACATCTGATATGGTATTCGGTAAAGGAGTCCAGGATAAGAACTTCAGATTTAAGGAAGCTTTTCGCCCAGGTAAAGATACCAATGGATTTTATGCCAGAGGAGCCGAGCAAGATCAATGCATTCAAACGAGCGACGACTGAGCTCAGTGAGGAGACAGAGGTTGATATTGGAGAGGGGAAGCATGCTGTCTACATGGTCAGGCTGGCTGCGAAGACCGATGATGAGATAGTCAAGTCGATTGTCAAGGAGGTCAGGGATGCAAGCAAAAAGGCGCTCACCTCAGAGGACTATGCAGAAATCGGCAGAGTACACTTCGACAAGGATACAGAGGATGTCAGGTATTATGATCTCCAGCCTGACAGTCAGCCAATAACAACGCAGATCAAGCAGTTGTATGAAACTTACTGCTCTTACTTGACTGGCAAACAGATCAGAGTGATGTTCCACGAGATCATAAAAAGCATGTCGCCTACTCTTGTAAGACCAAGCGGTGCGGTTTACTTCATCCCCTATGTACATGCCGAGATGGTTCAGAAGATGGAGGTACTGTCAAAAGAACTTGCCGCATACGGTATAACTGATTATGAGTCTGCTTTCGAGAGCATCCCTCTAATAGACGCTGACAAAACAAGAGCTCTCGTTGAGGTAAGATTCGAGGAACAGAACACAAGAGACGTAGGTAGAACTGGCTAAGCTCCTCCAGGGTACGGATGCTACTGTAAAGACTGCTGCTAAGTATGTGCAGCAAGTTCAGGCATCAAAAGAGATCATTGCAAAGTACGAGGGGTTGCTCAACAAAGAGATGTCTATTGCAAGAATGAAGGTCGAGGTTCTTGACCAGCAGGTACAGAAGCTTGTCGAGAAGGTCGCACAGCAACCGCTCATATCACCCAGGGCTGATGAGAAAAAGGAGACCACCGAGCCCTCCATCGCTGTTGTAGTACCTCATCCAACAGGTACAAGGATCTGCGGCAGCGAAGTCTGGTGCAGTACCTGTACCCACAGAAGGCGTTGCAATAGCAGCCCCGGCAAGTCCAGAAGCGCATAACGTCGTCGGAGGTTTCACCGTTGTTGTACCAAAGGCGGAGCAGGCGCCGAGGGTAGAACAATCGGTAGTGACAGAGTCAGATGTAAAGGTGGACGAGACGAGGGGTGTTCTGGTAATCCCTGAGCCGGTTCTACAGGCAGAGGCTAATATAGAGACTCAGGCTGAAACGGATGCGCAGTTAGATGGCAATACTCAGAACCCCCATGGGCATGTTAGCGTGATGAGGGCCCCGATTGAGTTCACGTCAGAGTCGCTGTTGGCGTGAGAAGGGATATCTGACATGGTCGTATTGATTTGTGGGGATTGTGGGCATGCAACCGATGTAAAGGATGACGCTTTCGCAGAAGAGTTCTTGCAGTTGGAGGTGTTCCACGTTCCCTGCAAAGGTACGCAGGGCAAGGGAGTCATGAGAAGGGGTGAGCCATTTAAGCATGAGACTATTTATGTAAGCCCGGAGGAAATCCAGAGAGCAGTAATGGACGGGTTTCCGGACTACTTCGTGGATGTTCGCGAGACTCATGACAAAGACTTGATATATTTGGACGGACGGAGGAAAGAACATGCCTGAGAAACGGATTCAAATCCCTGCTGAAAGGGTACTTTTTGAGGTGAGCAAGGATGGGGTAGCGATCCTTGACACTACTATAGGAATGAAGGAGGTGGATGGTAACATGACCGCAGTATGTGATATGTGTTCGGCTGCTATTGGCCCAATGAACAACGTACAACATATAAAATCCCCGGAAGCGATATCAAGAGCAGTAAAGCACGGATACATGCCTGAGGAAATGCTCAGGAAGAGCGCTGAGATGTTGAAGTCGATGGGTGAAACAAATGAGGCTTTCATCAGTGATATTATGGATAAAACGCTTGAATCGTGGATAGAGATGGTGGACAAGAGCGAAACTCCCTGGGCATTATGTGAAAATTGTCATAGAGCAATCCAGGCATACATAAAACACAAAGAGGTATATAAATGAGACAAGATGAATCCAAGAAAGTCAGAGTAAGAGTACCAATTACGCGCGATGTATATTACGTTGTTGAGGTCGATGATCCGAGTAATACAGATGAGGTTTCCAGGTCACTCGCGCGGAAGGATCCGTCCCAGTGGGAATGTGATCCCTGTTTCTATGAACACCTTGGAGATGTCTGGAAGCACGTTGTGGATAAGGTACAGAAAGAGGACATAGAAGTGATAGTCGCGGATAAGGAGGCATAAATAACATGGAAGTAAGAGAAGGAGTACGCAACATGAAATACCCAAAGATAAATACAATCTGGAAGAGAGACGAGTCGAATAAGTTTAAAATAATCGAAGGTGATTTTTCTAAACAAGAGTTTGCCAATATCAAGAACTGGCAAATTACAGAAAAGATAGATGGAACAAATATTAGAGTTTCTTTTGAAAACAATACCGTAAGATTTGATGGACGCACAGATGATGCCCAGGTGCCAGCGCATTTGTATGAGGCGCTCCAAAAGATCTTCACAATATCGGCAATGCAACAAGCTTTCAAAGAGCCTGTGCCATGTAAAGTAGTTCTGTATGGCGAAGGGTACGGCGCAAAGATCCAGAAGGGGGGCGGACTTTATCGTAAAGACGCAGGATTCATTCTATTTGACGCCTGGATTGATGGCTGGTGGCTTGAAAGAGATAGTGTAAATGACATTGCAGATAAATTATCCATAAAGTCCGTTCCCGATTTTGGAATAATGGATTATGAATCAGCTATCAGAATCGTTCAGTCGAGACCGAACAGCCTGACAGCCGAGGAAGAAAAGGTTATTGAAGGGATTGTAGCAAGAAGTTATCCTTTGATGCTGTTTCGGGACGCTACACCGATAATGTGGAAACTGAAAGTACGCGATTTTGATGCGAAGTAAAAGGGTAACATGGTATGACGAAAGTAAAGTGTATTTGTACTGGATGTGGCATAACCCATAACATAGACTCCGCTGATATCGGCAAAGCCGGATATCCCGAAAGAGGTTTTCTTTCGGCGGGCTGTTCCAGCTGCGCCGGACTGATAAAGAGACTGAAGGGCTTTGATAAATGGGGTGCGGGACATCCAGAGTGTCTGGAGCTCGACTGTGGGATATGTTTTAAGAAGAGCTGCAAGGAGATGGGGCTCTATTTATAATGAGCAAGAATAAGAGAGTTGATATAGTGAAGCTACCAATCGCAACAGAGCTGCGGGGCATCTCCTGGCTGGGTGTCCAGACTGAGGTTACATTGATCGTGGCTTGTCCCAGTAGTCGCAGCAGAGCTGCGGAGTATAACGATTAAATCAATATTACAATCTGTATGAGGAAGCTAAGAAGTTATCTTATGTCAGCAGATTAATAAACTAATATCGAATTTACTCTAAAACCTAAAATCATAAAATTCTTAAGGAACTAAGTAAAAATAATAACTGGAGGTAAATCATGGGACAAAAAACTATAAGGATGAGGACTGAGCTATTAAAGACCCTTACTTTCTCCAAAAAGAGAGAGAAACTTCTTTTATTACTAAAAGATGGGCCAAAAACATTGGAAGATATTAGAACATCTCTTAAAGTAACTTCATCTGCAATAATTCCTCAAATACGGAAGCTAGAGGGACAAAATCTGGTGCGACAAGAATACAAAAATTATGTACTAACGGGTACAGGAGTACTAATAATTGAGGCTTTTAATTCTCTAGTTAAAACTATAGAAATCACTCAAAAATATGAAGAATTCTGGGAGCATCATGACACAAAAGCAATCCCACAACATCTTTCAAAAAGAATTGATGAGTTAAACGATTGCATTTTAATTGAGAGCAATTTAAACAAGATATATGAACCTCACGAGCAATTTATGGAAGCTCTCCCAAGATCTAAAAATGTTAAAACAATTTCACCAGTCTTTCACCCTTCGTATCCCTCATTATTTTTACCGTTAGCTGAGAAAGGAATTGATGTTTCTATCATCCTAACAGAGGAAGTTTTTGAAAGAGTAAAAAATGAATACACGGATACGCTACAGAGATACTTGACCCTGCCGACTGCACGATTATATGTATCTGATGAGGATATAAGATTGGCATGCGGAATTACTGATGGTATCTTTTGCTTATCACTTTTCTTTAAAAATGAAGGTTACGACCCACAAAGGGACCTTTTGAGTTACACTCACTCCGCCATTAAATGGGGTGAAGATTTGTTTGATCATTTTCTAAAGAAGTCCAAAGAGATTAAAAGCGTATGACATTTTTGGAAAATATATGAAATATTTCAAATTATTTGGAAGAATTACACTGGCTTTGAAATCCTTCCATGAATTTTAAAATCTATGACGTCGATTTAAAATATATATCCCAATTGCCATAAATACGCTCTGAGTTTGGGAAGCTTGGGCTAGTAAACCAAACACATTAAAGAGCAAAAGCACGATTTGCTTAAAAGAGGAGTGATTAAAAAGATTGGTCAAAGAATACAATACTTACAAATACTTTCGCAATTTGAGCATTTAACAAATAAAAAGAATTAAATAATATAGGTTGGGAGATAAAATGAGTAAAACTTGGACATATTTAACTTGACTTTGTCAGATTAGTTTTTATTAATAATAATCTTTTTTGTTTGGGATAAATATTTATATTATAACTTGACTTTGTCAGATTAGTTTTTATTAATAATAATCTTTTTTGTTTGGGATAAATATTTATATTATAAAATATAATATTATATTGAGGGATCATGCATGAATTCGCCGAGTTTGTGCGT
>JAHIFK010000214.1 GCA_018900975.1 Methanobacteriota archaeon | reverse complement strand
GGCTTCCAGGTCCCTGGCTCCAGACGATAGTATCCACCCCTGTGTGCCCGCGCGTTGTCCAGCCTGGTATCATGTATTCGCCTGCTCTGATAAGGCTATACGGTCCGTTTATGGCGAAACCGCCAGTATCATGATCAGGAGAAACTATGAGAAGAGTATGCTCTTTTCTCTCAGGGTTTGCGTTGATCCAGTCAAGAACAACCTTAACCGCCTCATCGAATGCAAGAACTTCACTTATCTGATACTTCATGTTGTTAACGTGGTTCGCTCCATCGACCTGGGAGCCTTCCACCATCAGGAAGAAGCCATCTTTATCCTCTTCAAGCATATCCAGTGCAGCAGCGGTCATCTCTGCCAGTTTCGGCTCAGTTGTACCTGTGCGCTGGCTCTCAGGAACAAGATAGCTATCATTGAAGAGACCGAGCATTTTTCTTGTTCCACTGTTCACCGCAGCTTGCATCTCGTCCCTGGTATATACCAATGTGTAACCTTTTTGCACTGCCTCAGCAATAAAGTCGCCTGATGTTCCACATGGGTCAGGTGTTGCAGACCTGAATTTCGACACGCCTCCTCCCAGCATCAAATCTGGCTCTGTATCTTCGATGTACTGGCGGGCTATTTCGTTCTCGCAGCTTCTATTAGTTACATGTGAACCAAACGCAGCAGGTGTAGCATGAGTACTGGTGTAAGTAGCAACTAATCCGGTGGCTTTACCCTCATCCCTCGCTAATTCAAGGATACTGGGATTATGGGAACGCCCATCTGAGTGAGCGCATACCTCAATGTTATTGAACTTCTCACCGCATGCCCAGGTTGAAGCCGCAGCAGCCGAGTCAGTTACTATGCTGTCTGCGGAATACGTCCTCTGGTACCCGATATTCTCAAGTGTTTCAAGGTTAAGGGGGGCTCCATCCAGCCCGTTTTGATATATCCTGGCAGCAGTCACATCAGATAGACCCATCCCGTCATGAACCATGAAGATTATGTTCTTAACTTCATGGTTGTTTTCCCCGTTCGCTGAAGCTAAGGGGGCGGTCGACACAAGCCATACAACCATCGCAATCGAAACAGCGATCGCAATGGAACATAGAGTTTTTATATTTTTTTTCATATTTCACCTCATTTTATCTGGTAATAATCTTTCCAGCGCAAACCTAACTTTGTATTTTAGCAGCAGCACAGGAACATTATCATCTTTATTACGAAACACATCCCGCATGGATTTGCTATGATCTTTCAATTCGATTCTCGCCCCTTCTTCAACTTCCAGGTTATCTGTTATAAACGAGACCGCTTTTGATGTGTTCCTTTTAAAATTCAGGTAGCAGAACGGACATGCCGTTATCACGCTTTCTGTGGCTACGTTTCTTAAGAGAGCATCCACCCTGCTCTGCACGTATCCTTTGTTATACAATAACATCCCACCTCCAGCCCCACAGCATTTTGTAGCTTGCATCACGTCAAGAGAAGAGCGCAGGTGTTCAAATAATTGAGTTATATCTGAAATTATGTTTTTGAACTTATCATCCGAATTGTAAATATGGCATGGTACCTGGAAATACAGTGGCTCCTTTACATTGCTTTTGAGCCGGCTGCGCGCCTCATGTAATACCTCTAAAATATGGAATACTTCAAAACCTGCACCCACAGATTTTTTGTACGTCTTGAGCATATTATAACAGCCCGGACACAGGGTTATTATTTTATCAAATTTATTTAAAATACCTTTATTTTGTTTAGCAATGTTTTTTGCCTCTTCCACATAACCCAGAGTATAGAGGATATTCCCGCAGCAGGGTTCATTGTCCATTACAGTATAGCCAAAGCCCAATCTGTCCAGAAAATTTAACAGGGAATCTGCAAGCTCAGGGAGCTTGTGCCTCGTTGTACATCCCAGAAATACGAGTATTTTTTCATTTTTATTCCCACTGACCCCAGTTCCACCCTCTCGATGTTTATAGCCGTTATTCAGCCCATACGGATTTCCGCTCTGTTTAATGTTATTCAGAACTTCAAGATAATTATCATGGGTTTTTATTTTATTCAGCCTGGCTCTGTATTCAACGACCAGAGCAGGTGTATCTATCTCACCTGGGCATACATTTACACAATGCCTGCACAGATTGCATTCCTGGAAAATTTCAGATAGTTCCGATAGGCTGTTCTTCCTGTTGATTATCGAATCGATTGCGCTTATCTTCCCTTTCGCAGAATAAACCTCGTTGCGATAT
>JAHIFK010000213.1 GCA_018900975.1 Methanobacteriota archaeon | reverse complement strand
GACAACAAAGGAAGGGCAACCAAATATATTGGCATACTCCATCAGGAATACAGCCTTTATCCTCACAGGAACGTTATCAATAACCTGACCGAGTCCATAGGGCTTGACCTGCCTATGGAACTTGGCGAGCGAAAGGCTATACAAACATTGATGACCACAGGATTCACTGAGAAAAAAGCAGCAGAGATCCTTGCCAAGATGCCCGATGAACTGAGCGAAGGAGAACGACACAGGGTAGCGATGGCGCAGGTGCTCATCAAAGAACCGAGAATACTTGTTTTTGACGAACCTACAGGGACCATGGACCCTGTGACAAAGATCGAAGTCGCAAAATCCATCATGAATGCCAGGAAAGAACTTGGGGAGACATTTATCATAGTCTCACATGACATGGACTTTGTAGCCCAGGTGTGCGATAGGGCTGCTTTGATGAGACTTGGCAAGATAGTTGATATTGGAGATACTGACGTTGTTTTATCCAAACTTTCAGAGAAAGAACGGGAAGAAACACTGGACGGAATAGTCAAGGAATTGAAATAACTTGTAAAGGTGTTATGTGATCCAGATAGAGGTTAATGGGCAAAAATTAGAAGTAAATGACGGAGTCGTACTAAAAGATGCTATTGAACTATCAAAAGCGTTCTATCTTTCCGGAACAACAGTGGGGATTTTAAAAGCAGGTACGAAAAAGGAAGAGGCCACCTCGGAATACAAGATCATTACGACAAAAGGTGAGATAAGGATAGAACTTGTCGGGGAACATGGTATATGGACAAGGTTAAAGGATGAGCTCATTAATATAAAAGCCCACTGGGAGACCGCTAATTCAATTGCTTTCGGACCTGTTGAAACCGATATTGTTCCTGAAAGGGTTGAGAAAAAATTCAATCGTTACGATGTTTTTTTTGGTACTGGCGGCTATGATGCGAAAAACACTTACCTGATGTTTTCAAAAGATAAACATTTTTCGGATTATGGAAGCCCCAGGGAAGCAGTAATTGGAAAGATCATAAGCGGTAAAGGTGTTTTAAAAGAACTTAAACAGGGAGATACAATTTTAAAGATAGAACCTGTGATTAAGTGGGAAACACTTCTCGACAAGATATCCACCTCTGACCTCTCAACAAAACTCGAAGACGGGATGAGGATCTTCACATATTTTAAGGTTGACCTTGTTAACGAATCTCCCGAAGGCTCGGAGCATTTCCTTGCTTTGATCAGGAATAAAACATTTAATGTCCAGATCTTCTCTAATTCGTTCATATCAGATGATACTCTTAAGGGTGAGGGGTGCCCCTATGAACACTGGGAAGCCCGTTCAGAAGGCGCAGTGGCAATTCGCACTGACGGTGTGGGGAACGGACGTATCTTTATTTATAAGGGGGACAGGACATCAAGCGCAGTACACACCGTGGTGGGGCACGTTACCGAAGGTATTGAGCTTATCAGGATAGCCCGGGTTGGCAGCAGGCTTGCCGTCATTCCCAATCCTGAGAGGGTCATGATCCTTGGAATTGGCTTTGCCCAGGCTGAAAAAATTGCGGATGCGCGGGGCTTGAAACTTGAGAAACATGGATATACTGGCGACGATGCCATCATAGTTGAGCAGGACCCAAAAACAACTATTGGAATAATTAAGGAAGGTGTGGTTGCAGGGCTTGGCGTGAAAGACGATAAAATAATCGATGTCCAGTTCTATGATGACCTTGCTCCAATAACTCTTGACTTTTTCAGGCATTCACTGCGCCTTAAAGACCTGCCTCTTGGTCCTCTTCCGGTATTCTATACTTATGAGAATACATACCTCTTCAGGTCAGAAAAAGAGGCTGAAGCCTATAAAGAGATAAACCCTGAGAACGTCCCAACTAAAGAAGTCAAAGCAGGGGAGATAGCAGTTACCAATCAGGCTGCTAAACGTTATGGAATGATAGGGGTGAAGCTTATAGATGATACGAAGTACGGTCCAACAGGTGAGAAATTCGAATGTACTAACATCATAGGAAAGGTAATACATCCCGAGAGGCTAAAAGGGATAAAAGCCGGGGATATTGTTTACATAAGAGAGGTTTCATAATGGATAAAATAACAAAAATGGTAGTCATTAACTCTTCAAAAGTGCTTCCAAGCGATGTCGTTATTAAACTTTATGAATCCAATGCAGATGTAATGATAAAAGAAACCTGTTTTGGCGTTATGGTAAGCGGCGAACGTGCTGAAGTGGATAAGCTCCTCTCTGAGACGCGAAAAATGGACCCTTACGGTATATTCATAAAAGAAAGGGGTTTTGCCCCCGGTGAACCTCACAGATGCAGAGCCACAAGACGGGGCGGAGCAAGACCGGGATTCCATATGCTTGAGACCGAAGAAAAGCTCCTGCCGCAAATTGCAGAAGCTTTAAGGGCGCTGGATAGAGGTGAAATTCCCCAGAAAAAGCAGATAAAGAAAAAACTCGATGTGGAAAAGCTTAAAGAGATAATAGAGAAAGCAGAGGTATCATAATGAAGGTTTTTATATATCCAACGAACAGTCTCATCCTTTCTGACCTTGTCGAAAGGTTCGGGCATGAACCGCTTACATTGATGCATGAGATATCAAAAAAAGTAAATACACCCGGACTTGATTCCCCTCCTCTTAACATGACTCCAGAGGACCCAAAGATCGGGCTTAAGTACGCAGCAGTTGAGGTGCCATCGGGAGTGAGAGGACGGATGTCCCTATTCGGACCCCTTATATCGAAAGCCGAAGCTGCGATCAACGTGCGCGACCCGGTCGTCTCGTTCGGGTGCATGGGGTGCGCAAGGACAAATGAACTTGTTAACTTCCTTATCCGGGCAAAAAAGATCCCAATGCTCGATCTGGATTATCCCTCATCCGAAGAAGAAGCAAAGGAATTCGTGTATAAGATATCGCAATTCCTGAAATCCCTCGGCTCGCAGGAGGAAAAGAAATGAACTCGTCTGAGAACCTGGTCAGGATAGCGCAGCTTTCATGCGGCGCCGAGTACAGCGGTATTCAGGGTGAGATCGATTCCGCAGCAAAACAGGTCAATGCTGTCATTGTATATCCTGAAGTGGATATCAAGGATATCGAGGAAATAG
>JAHIFK010000212.1 GCA_018900975.1 Methanobacteriota archaeon | reverse complement strand
GTTTTTCGCATTCAGCCACACCATTATTTTAAGAATATATATTCCTGTTGTTAGTGGTGTGAAAGTATTATTCCAAGGGGTACGATTCATCTCAGCCCTCGAAGGGCTGAGTGTTCTCTACCCCCTGACCCCAACGTATAAATAATTCTCTCCTGAGTTCGTTGGTTTTAATTGAGTGTAATTGTATCCCCATATATTTAAATATATTCAATCAATAGTTTAATATTAAACGATAACTAAAATTAGAATTACAGGAGCGAATATCAATAATATTAAATAATCGTAAAAGGAATAAACAGACGGTCATTGTACAAAATGCATAAACAGAGCTCAATAAAAACATCTGAACTGCGAAAACGGTCAGAAGATGCGCTGAAAGGTAAAATAGTGGACATGCAAAATTTATCTTACAATGATGCCAGGCATCTGATCCATGAACTGCAGGTGCATCAGATCGAACTGGAAATGCAGAACGAAGAGCTTCGCAGGGCTCAAACGGACCTTGAAGAGTTGCGTAAAAACTATTCGGATATCTATGATTTTGCCCCGATTGGTTATTTTTCGATCGACAAGGACGGGCTGATAAAACAGGTAAATCTGACCGGAGCCAAAAAATTAGGGGTAGAAAGGAACTTCATTATCAATAAACCATTTTCTCTTTTTATTTCCAGTAAAAGTAAGGATGTGTTCTATGATCACTTGCGGAATGTTTTTGGAACCGGGATCAAACAGATATGTGAACTCAAAGTTATTGGTAGGAATATAACCCAATTCGATGCACAATTGGAAAGCATAATCGTTCAGAATGGAGACAAGAATTCCGGGTATTGCCGTTCAGTGATAGTCGATATTACAGAACACAAGAATGCAGAAGATATCCTGAAAATTTCAGAGGGGAAATATCGTACTCTGCTTGAGACCATGACTGCTGGTGTGATATTTCAGGACGCCCAGGGAAATATAACCTATGCCAATCCTGCTGCGCAGAGTATTTTTGGTTTAACACTTGATCAGATGAAGGGGGTTATATCCAAATATCAATATTTGCGGGCTATCAATGAAGATGGTACTGACTTCTCTGGCGAGAATCACCCATCAATGGTTGCTTTAAAAATCGGAAAAAAAGTAAATGATGTGGTCATTGGTGTATTCAATAAGAAAAAAGAAGAATTCCGCTGGATCAATTTTAATGCAGTGCCTCAATTTCGACAAGGAGAGAATGAGCCCTATGAAGTCCATACTACATTCGAGGATATCTCAGAACGCAAAAAAATCGAAGAACTGCGTCTTGAGAATGAACGCTTCATAAACATGAACAATACCAGATCCGAGTTTTTTACGATCTTGAGCCATGAATTACGCACCCCTTTAACAGGGGTAATCGGATATTCAATACTCCTTGAGGGAAATAATCAGGGTGAGTTAAATAAGAAACAGAAGTTCTTTGTAGATAAAATTATTTCCAACAGCAAACACTTACTTGACCTTATAAATAATGTTCTTGACATTGCAAAAATAGACTCAGGAAAGATGAAATTGGCTTTTGAAGAAATGTCTGTTCCTGATATAATAAATGAGATCCTCAATCTTTTCAATGAAAAATCTGCAGAGAATAATATTATCATGAAAACAAAATTTGACCCTGACCTTCCAATAATAAAGGCTAACATCCGGGCATTCAAGCAAATACTTTTCAACCTGCTTAGCAATGCGATCAAATTTAGCAATGAAGAAGGAGGGATTATTACAGTATCAGTAAATAAAGAAAACGATATGGCGAAAATATCAGTTTCTGATACTGGCATAGGGATCAAGGAAGAGGATATTCCAAGACTCTTCCAGACGTTTGAGCAGCTTGATACGGGAATTTCCAGAAAATATGAGGGAACGGGTCTTGGACTTGCTATTACAAAGAAGCTTGTAGAACTCCACGGAGGTAAGATCCGGGTTGAAAGCAAGTATGGTGAAGGGAGTACTTTTATATTTTGGCTGCCGATATCGGGAAAAGCGGACTAATGACCTTTGAAAAAAATATTGATAGCGGGGCATGGATTCGAACCATGGATCTACGGGTTATGAGCCCGTCGGGATTTCCTGACTACCCTACCCCGCTGTGGAGTGAAAATAGTAACCCTCCAATGTTAATGATGACTGATAAAGACTTCGGTGATAATCTTTAAACATTTATAGAACAAAATAAGATCATGCTTTATGCGATAGAGACAGAGGGAATCACAAAGAGATTTGATGATATCATTGCCGTAAATGATGTCAGCATCTCAGTAAAGCCTGGAGAACTGTTCGGACTTCTTGGACCTAACGGCGCCGGAAAAACCACTCTGATAAGCATGCTGTCCACAATGGTGGAACCAACTTCAGGAAGCGCAAAAGTATGGGGCTTTGATGTAAAGAAAGAGTCTTCGCAGGTTCGCGAGAACATCGGCATGGTGTTCCAGGACACTACCCTTGATGACAGGCTCACAGGAAGGGAGAACCTCGACCTCCACGGCAGACTGTACGGGCTTGACGGCAAAACACGAAAAAAGAGGATAGAAGAGGTGCTGGCTCTTGTAGAACTTGCAGAAAGAGCTGATTCTATTGTCAAGACATATTCGGGCGGGATGATGAGGCGGCTTGAGATCGCGCGCGGGCTGATGCATCACCCCCATGTGCTGTTCCTTGATGAGCCAACACTTGGCCTTGACCCGCAGACAAGGAACCATATCTGGGAATACATAAAGAACCTGAACAAAACTGAAGGCGTGACCATTGTGCTCACTACCCATTATATGGAAGAAGCAGACCACCTCTGTAACAGGATCGCTATTATCGATCATGGTGAGATAGTGGCGCTGGATACTCCCGAAGCCCTGAAAAATTTGCTTGGCGGAGATGTTATCATGCTTGAACTGGATAAACCTGAAAATATTCCGCGCTTACGCGCTATCTATAAAACGAACGGTTGCGCTTCAATAGTCTCCCAGAAAAATAACGAAGTATTTATTACTGTCAGGGATGGAGAACACCAGATACCCCATGTGCTGGCACTTGCTTCTGAAGCAGGGATCCCGATCAGTTCAGTCAGCCTGAGAAAACCCACACTTGATGACGTATTCCTCCACCACACTGGACGCGCTATACGGGACAGGGGCGCAAGCGAGATCGAACAGGTGGGATTCAAGATCAGGTCACGGAGGAAATAACTATGAAAAAAGCAATCAACAGGGCGCTTCAGACCGTATATACCATGTGGCTGCGGGAGATGCTGCGTTTCTGGCGCTCAAAGTCCCGCATAATCGGTTCACTTGCCACTCCCCTGTTCTTCCTTGTATTCCTCGGAGCAGGTTTCAGCTCGTCTTTCCAGGTCGAGGGCGGCAAAGCATTTGATCCATCATACCTTGCACCCGGGCTGATAGGCATGGTAGTGCTGTTCTCATCCATGATGGGAGGAGTGTCCATTATATGGGACAGGGAGTTCGGTTTCCTGAAGGAGATACTCATAGCCCCTGTGAGCCGGTTCTTCGTTGCTCTCGGTAAAGCCGTGGGAGGTGTTACCACCTCAGTGATACAGGGTATTTTGATCATGATAATAGCCATGCTGATGGGTATCGAATATGTTTCATTTTCAGGCGTACTTGCGGCGATAGTCATCATGTTCGTATCTGGTATAGGTTTCATCGGTCTTGGGATCGCGGTCGCCTCAAGGATAGACAGCCACGAAGGTTTCCAGATGGTCATGAGCTTCCTGACCATGCCTCTTGTCCTCCTGAGCGGTGCGTTCTTCCCGATCTCAAAACTGCCGGCATGGATGACAGTTCTTGTATATATGAATCCCCTGACCTACGGAGTTGAAGCGCTTCGTTATTTCCTTCTTGGCGACTCAATAATCCCTATCTCAGAGAGCATCATTGTCCTGCTCGCGTTCGCGCTTGCGATGACTATCCTGGGCGGCAAGCTGTTCGGGAAGATGAAGGTGTGATATGATAGTGCTTTCAGGCGGGACAGGTACGCCAAAGCTGCTTCAGGGTCTGAGGAAGCTTATTCCGGATGAGGAAATCACGGTAATTGTGAACACGGCAGAGGATATCATTGTTTCAGGGAATCTTGTATCACCTGATGTCGATACTGTTCTCTACCTTTTTTCAGGGCAGCTTGATGATGCAAAGTGGTGGGGTATCAGGAACGACACGTTCCATACCCACAATGCTTTAAAAAAAAGGGGGATAAATGAAAAGCTCATGATAGGAGATACTGACCGCGCCACGCATATCATGCGCTCGGAATTGATGCGAAAAGGGGCGAGCTTAACACAAGCAACCGCCCATATCTCAACAACTCTTGGCATCAGGGCTACGGTGCTTCCGATGTGCGATGAAAAGGTCGATACTATCATAACCACACCGCAGGGAAAGATGCATTTCCAGGATTTCTGGGTAGGGGCGCGCGGTGAACATGATGTGCTTGACGTTAAAATAACGGGGCTTGAAAAGGCAAACATCACAAAAGAGGTGGTAGAGGCGCTTGCTTCTGAAGATCATGTAATTATCGGGCCGAGCAATCCCATTACCAGCATAGGACCAATACTTGCTCTGAAAGGGATGCGAAAGTTGTTATCTGGAAAAAACGTGATAGCAGTAAGCCCCATCATAGGTGATGCGCCTGTTAGCGGACCTGCCGGGAAGTTGATGAGAGCGCAGGGGTATCCAGTTTCATCGAAAGGGGTTGCGGAATGTTACAGGGATATCCTTGATACTATTATCATCGATGAAAGGGATAACGCGGATGAAAAAGAATTTCCTGTAAGGGCAGTGAAGTGCGATACCATGATGACATCTGTAGAAAAAAGCGAGGCGCTTGCCAGGCGCGCAGTTGAACTCTTCAAAGAACTTTGAATTTCAGATATTCGACAGCAGCACAAGCCCCCTATCCGTAAGCCTGTATGTGTCAGCCTCCATCTTGAGGTAGCCACCTTTTGTCAGGAAGTCGGTCTGGAAATTAAATATTGCATCGTTCACTCCAGCCTCTTTTTGCAGTTCCTCTTTTTTCTTCCCGAAAACCCCGATGGTCTTTATCATCTTTCGCCTCACCGGATGTTCCAGCGCCTTGACCATGAGTTCATGCTCAGCCACCTTTGCCTCGCGCACAGAAGGTCCTCGCTCAAGCATGGCTTCAAGCTCGTCATCGGTTATTTCTTCGCCTTTACTCAAGGAACATCTCCACCCTGCACAGGTAGGCTGCAATTTTATTATCCTCGATTTTTACATCGAAATCCTTTATTGTCGCCTTTGTTATCTTGCCTTTCTGCTTGAAGATGGGAAGTTTTGAAGCGTCATCTATTGCGTTCTTAGCTGCCTGCTCCCAGCTTTCAGGGGAGGAGCCTACTGTATCGATTATTTTGACGAATGGCATGGTATTTCACCTATGATATGTTAGGGTAGCAAGAGTAATAATGTTTTTTGTTCATAAAGGTTCAGGGATGCTAAATCCCGGTAACCAGCATAGAGCCGCCATAAGGGACCACCATTATCCTTAGGCCCCCACCATGTTTTGCAAGCGCTATCTCCAACGCCTTTTTTAAAGTAGATGGTATGAAATTCGCCTTCCTGACCATCTCCTCAGGCAGCGAAGATACAAGATAAAGGTCCACATTCTTAGACAAAGCCGCTATTAGCGCCGCTTTATGCCATCCCATTACAAACCCCTCCCTGAACTTTTCTATCACTTCATCCCTGCTATACTTAAGCCACTCCTCATAAACCCTGTTTCCGTACCCTTCCCTGCACTCTGCCACAAGGATGATAGAACCCCCTTCCTTCATTGCATTCTTCACATGTTCCAGCGCCTTATGCGCCTGGAATATATCGATATCCTTCGGAAACCCTCCGGGAGAAACGATAATAATATCTGCAGGTTCAACTTCTATCTTTGAAAGCCTGTCAAGGAACTCTGCTCCCTTCCTGTGCGCCTCTATGTGATCCCCGGCTGCGGCAAACACGATCTCTTTTTTCTCGTTCAATATGACATTAAGGACAAAGTCAATTCCCAGCATCTCAGATGCCTCCTCGATATCCTGTCTCACAGCTCCGTCATTCCGTCCTGCACAGGACTTCGGGTCAAGCATCAGGGCATGGTTGGCATCTATGCTCTTCTTTGAGGAAACCGCAGGCAGGATGGACTTTGCACCGCCTGAATAACCTGCATAATAATGGAACTCTATTGTCCCTGTGCATACAACGATATCTGCTTCCATTACAGGTCTGAAGATCTCGACCGGCGTTCCTCTCGATGTGGTTCCAATATAAACGCAATCGTTCACATCGTGTTCAATGCTTCTGACTTTTCCATACAATTCACCAAGTATCTTCTTTTTTTCATCCTCAGTCTGCTTCCTGTGGATACCGAGCCCGAAAATGATGGTTATATCCTTCACCCCGCCCGTTTCAAGTTCAGAAATGAGCCGCGGGAGCAGTTTTGCTGTCGGTGTGGGGCGCGTGATATCACTGACAATGATCACCGCTTTTTTTCCCTGTTCAGCGATTTCGCGTAATTTCCTGCACGTAATGGGATGTTCCAGAGCCTTCTTAATAAGAACTGTTTCATCCTCTGTTGCTTTAATATTGACCGGTTTGATCAATTTGACACTGCACTCAGGGGGTATATCGATAGAGACCTCTGTATTCCCGTAGGGTAAATGGTACAACACATCATTCCTTAATGCATAAAAATTACATATATTTTTGGATTAAGGGGAATAATTATCTATATTTAACACTGTATTATATTCATGGTCGAAATAGATCCGAGGATCATTACGTTTTTTGCCGTTCCGTTATCCTATTTTATTGTTATTTTCTCAGTACTGCTCATCCAGTATGGCACTGTCAATATTATAAGCGGGCACATTGGCAGGATATCTTTCAACCATCCGCGGCTTGTCAGGGTGATGAACTGGTGGGGCGTATTTATCCATGAACTCAGTCACGCACTCACAGCAATTGCAACGATGAACAAAGTCAAAGAGTTCAAAGTCACATCAACAGGAGGTCATGTTGTACACGAAACCAGTGGAAAATTCGGGTTCTTACAATGGGTGGCTGCCCAGTCCATAAGCCTTGCTCCTGCTTTTGTGCCGCCTATAATGGTGGCGCTTTTGATGCATTATCTGGGTTATATCGATTTCACCCGTGTCAATTTCAATGCCGGCGATCCGGTCTCAATAATCTATACCCTGTATCTTGACCTGATACCGTTCATAATTAAAACCACAGGATGGCTGTTTGTGAATCTTGATTACTCAAATATCGGGAATTTCCTGCTGCTAATATTCCTTACATTCTCATTTTCATCGGCAAAACCAAGTTCAATAAGGGGAAAACCCGGGACGCAGGGGGATATCCAGTCGGTTATCCAGATTTCCATTAAATTCCCGGTATATACGCTTTTGTTCATGTTAATCTCAACCCTTTCGTTCTGGATATTATTCATGTATAACATACCGTGGTTCTCAATAGTCCTGACTTATCTGCTGTTACTGCCTGTATTATCCATATTCGGCCTGGTTTTCAACTATCTGTTCATCATGATTGTAAATTTGTTTGACAGGTCTTCCGTACTTAAGATAATTATTGCCCTGGCTGCATCTGTACTTTTTTATGCTGGTTTGACCCAGTATAACGCAGCGCAGTACATAATAAATATATCAAGCATTGCGACGCTTATTGGGATGTTAAAACTGCTAAGATAATGGATGATACTGAAGTCAAATATTAAGCTTATATAATATAGATTTAAATCAATATTAGTAATCAAAAGCCTCTGAAGGAAAAACAATATATGACGAGGGACATATAAGGTGGTAGAAAGTACATGAAGAAAATAGAGAAGAAATTGGATAATATTGTTACAGATATAATAGGGAACTCTTCAAACTTTCCTGAGGGCTCTAAATATCTAAAAGCTGATTTTCATCTGCATACTAGAGCAGACAAAGAATTCAAGACAGAAATATCAAATGACAAGGAATTTGTAGAAAAATATGTAAATGAGCTGAAAAAGAAAGGTATTAAAATAGGGGCAATAACTAATCATAATAAATTTGATAAAGATGAATTTGAAGTTATTCAAACTGCAGCTATGGATAGCGGCATCTTTCTGCTGCCTGGAGTTGAACTTTCTGTCAATGATGGAAAACGTGGGCTTCATACACTCGTCATATTTGCGTCAGACGATTCTGAAAAGGATGTAAATAATACTTCAAAAATCGAGAAATTTTTGAGTTTAGCTTTTAAAGGTAAATCGTATTTTGACACTGAAGGAAGTCCTTTACGATGTGATTTGAATCTTGATAACACCATTAAGGAATTAAATGGTTTAAATTGTCATTATTTTCTTATTCTTGCACATGCAAATAATGATTGTGGTTTCTTCAAAGAACTCGGCGGAGGAAGGATTAAAGATTTCCTCAGAAGTGGATATTTCAGAAAATATATATTAGCGTGTCAGGATGTGTCAGGAAGTTCAAAGTCCACTTTCTTGAATAACTGGATAAAAGAAGTGGCAAAGGAAAGCGGACGAAATGAAATAAATTATATACCAGCGTTTATTTCAGCATCGGATCCAAAAAAAATCGAAGATATTGGTACTAAGTATTCATATATAAAAATAGGTGATTACAGTTTCGATGCAGTTCGTTTTTCATTTATGAATCATGAACTGCGGGTAAAAGATGAAGTTCCGCAGGTTGATTATCCATTTATCAAAACAGTTCGGGTTGATACTACAAAAGCTATGTCCAATGTTGCTATACATCTAAACTGTGATATGACCAATTTAATCGGCATTCGAGGTTCTGGAAAGTCAGCGTTTATAGAAGCAATTAGATATGCTCTGGAACTTGATGCGAAAGAGGATGCTGAATATAAAGAAGGTCTTCTGGGATACGCAATCGGATCAGGTGGCAAAATCATTATTGAAGTCGTTACTAAAGGACAGGAATATAGAATTGAGAGAATAATGGGAGAACGAGGAAAAGTATATAGAAATGACGAATATGTCCCAAATCTTTACCCCTCATCAATGTTTCCTGTTGTCTATTATGGGCAAAAAGATATTCAAAAGGCTTCTATGGAGAGAGAACAACAAATTGAATTAATAGACCAATTTATAAAAGAAGAATTGCACGGAATAAATGAACAAATATTAGAAAAAGAAACTAAGATTAAAGAAATTTTTAAAATACTATATAACCTGCGAGAAAAAGTTAAGAAAAAAGGAGATTATGAAGCTAAAAAAGCATCCCTGGAGGATAAGATAGCGATATTTGAAAAGATGAAAATTGCGGATAAACTTCAAAAAGATGCGAACTTCAAAAAAGATGAATTAATATTAGAACGCTTAACTAAATTCATTAATAATTCAAAAGAAAATTTATCGGATTTCAAAGATGAAATTGAAAATGGCTTTTCCGCTATAATTCCAATATCTTCAAAAGAGAATCCGAAGTTATTTCAAGACCTTGAACAACGTATTTTGAAATTAAAAGAAATTTGGCTTGGGCAAATAGAAGAGATTGAAAAAAGTGGGAACATTTCATTTGAAGAATTTGAAAAATTAAAAATAAAATTTTTTGAAGCAAGAGAAAAAGTACAAGAAGAGATTGCAAAAATTAAACGGGAGATAGACGTAACTGAAGTTTCACCGGATGATTATGGCAGATTTATAAAGGAACTTGAAAATATTAAAATAATTATTTCAGAGATTGAAAAATATAATCGTACAATATCGCAAATCGAAGAGCAGAAGATAAGTCTGTATTCAGAATTACAAAAATTATGGCATAAACAGTGGTCTGAACGGATACGAAAAAAAGATGAGATTAACGCATCACAAACAGTAGTACAAATCGAAATTGAATACAAAGGAAACAAAAAAGGTTATGCAGAGTTTATGAAAAATTTTTTTAAAGGAACTGGAGTTCGGACGAATAAACTTGAAAAAATAGCCGAAATCTTTTCTGATAATATAGAATTATCTAATTCTCTGGAAAATAAAGATAATTTTAAAAATATTGGCTTTACTGATAGCGAATGGTTTAAATTTAAAGAGAGGTTTCAGGAACAAGAGGAAGTTTTATCTCTGTTCCGTGTTCCAGATTTAATCGAAATCAAATATAATCGAAGACCCATTCAAAAACTTTCCCTGGGGCAGAGGGCTTCTTCTTTGCTACTCTTGCTTCTTACACAAGAAAATACACCTGTGATCATGGATCAGCCAGAAGACGACCTTGATAATCAGACAATATACGAAGGATTGATTAAAAGAATTATTGAGTTAAAATCTAAACGCCAGATAGTATTTGCTACACATAATCCTAATATACCGGTTCTTGGCGATTGCGAACAGATAGTTATTTTTATAAGCGACAATGAAAAAATAACGAATGAACATGGAAGTATAGATAGGGAATATATCCAAAAAAATATAGTGGATATTATGGAAGGCGGAAAAGAAGCATTCACGAAGCGTCAGGAGATTTATAATCAATGGATACTTTAGAACTTATAGAGCTAATTGAAAAAGGGGAAGATTCACAGACCCAGTTCAAAGAGCGATTTGATAGTATTGATTCCTTAGCAGCGGAGATATGTGCTTTCAGCAATTCAAACGGGGGCAACATATTGGTAGGAGTGGCTAATAACGGTGACGTTACGGGATTGTCAAAAGAAGAAATACAAAAACTAAATCAATGGATATCTAATACATGTTCTCAAAAAATTGACCCACAAGTTAGTGTAACTACCCAAAACACAAAATACATGGATAAAATTGTGATTCATATTAATGTTCCAATGGGAACAAACAAGCCTTACATAGCAAATGGAAAGGATATCTGGGTAAAGGTTGGATCAGATAAAAGAAGAGCTAAACGAGAAGAAATCCAGAGATTGCTTCAGTCTTCAGGACACCTTTATGCAGATGAAATGACTGTGGATAATACGGATTTAGGAGATATTGACCTTGAATTGTTCAAATCCTTTTACGAACGCAGGACAGGTGAAAAATTCGAAAATCTCAAGATTCCAGTTGAAAATGTCATGTCAAACTTGAAATTGCTGGCAAATGGAAAATTGACACTTGCAGGCCTTTTAATGTTTGGCAAAAAGCCACAAGAAAAGAGACCGCAATTTGTAATAAAAGCAGTTTCATTCTACGGCGATTCGCCAGCAGGAAATGAATATCGGGATAGTAGGGACATAAGTGGGAATATCCCTATGATGTTCGATGCTGGAATGTTATTCTTTATAAACAATTTGAGAAAGTTGCAGAAAAACCAGCACTTTGATACTACAGGCATTCTTGAAATTCCTAAAGAGGCATTAGAAGAGGCTCTTATTAATGCGATAGTTCATCGTAATTATTTTTTATCAAGTAATATACGGATTTTCATTTTTGAAAACCGGGTCGAAATTATAAGTGCAGGGACATTACCCAATACCGTCAGTGTTGAATCAATTAAGATGGGAATACACATAGAAAGAAATCCAATTTTAGTTTCTATACTCAAAGATCTTGCAGGAATGCCATATCGTGGGATAGGTACAGGTGTTCAGAGAATTCTCAGTGAATGCAAGAAGGCTGAGATTAAGGTGGATTTTTTCAACGAAACAGAAGCCGAACAGTTTAAGGTCATTTTTTATAGGAACGTTGGAAAATGAAAGAGATAATCTTCGTTGGGCGCTCCAACGTTGGCAAGTCCACTCTGATCAGCGCGCTCACCGGTAAAAAACTTCGCACTGGCAGGCGCCCTGGCGTGACCCGCAAACCGCTGCAGATCCCTTATCAGGACCTCCAGATAACTGATATGCCGGGCTTCGGGTTCATGAGCGGGATAAGCGACGAGAGTATGGATGCCATCAAGAACAACATCGTCCACTACATAGAGGACAATGCCGGGAATATCGCCTTTGCTGTGATGGTGGTGAATGCATCATCGTTCGCAGAGATAGTTGACCGATGGAACAGCAGGAACGAGATACCTGTGGAGGTTGAGCTGTTTGAGTTCCTGCATGAGATGAATATAGATGTGATCGTTGCAGCGAACAAGATAGATAAGATCAGGGATGTGGACGAAACACTTAATGGGATCGTGCAAAGGCTGGGTATGATGCCGCCATGGAAACAGTGGCTTGACACGATAGCGCCTATTAGCGCAAAAAAGGGAAAGATAAATGATCTTAAGATGATCATGCAGAAAAAGCTGGAAACGATGCGGAAAAAGTGAAATTATCAGGAATTGTGTTGTTTATTTCTTCCTGATGAGGTCAGCAGGTATTTTCCCGCTGTGCACTGCTGTTGCGACAAGTGCGCCGCTTATGCCTATCTGTTCAAGGGCTTTGATGTCGTCCATGTCCTTTATCCCACCGCCCACAAGCACATCGTGCGATGATGCGGCAGCTATGCCCATTAAAAGATCCAAATCTATTCCGGCGCCTGTCCCGACCCTGGCGAGATCAAGGATGATAATATCTCTTATATTATGATCATTTAACTTTCTTACAAGTTCTAAAGGTTCTATTTCCAGATTCCTGTCCCTGGCAAGCACCTTCCCGTTCTTCATGTCGATGCTTACGTTGATCCTGCCAGGGAACCGAATGGCTGCTGTTTCTATCAGGTCAAATGAAGCTGTTTCTGTGCCAAGGATGACAGTATCGGCAATCATTTCGCATTTTTTCACATCGTTCATGCTTTCTGGTCCGATATCCGCCATCGTTCTCGTTCTATCTGAAATTTCTTTGATCAGTTCAAAATTATCTCCCTGATGCAAAAGCCTGTCAAGGTCTGCGATATAGACCTCGCGTGGAGACACCGCGGATATTAGATCAAGCGGAGATGATGAATCGCATACCCTGCTCCCAGTAACTGGCTTGTATTTTGACCTTTCGCCCCTGACTGCGTGTACCGCAGTACCGTTAAGGATATCCAGCACGAAAATAATTCGAAACATTTCTTTCTCCATACTAAACCAGTTTTCGACTATCTACCATATATCTTTTTCCTGCGTCCAACTTTTAAAATTAATATTCTAAGTATTTTATTATCGAGATCCATTATAACCCTATATTCACCCACCCGCATCTTATAGCCCGGATCCCCAACAAGTTTGGTCACATAAGATTCAAGTCTTACTCTAATCCTTTCTAATACAGCAATTATGTTTTTCTCTCGAAACGGGTGAATTTAGTGAAATTGAATCCATAAAAAAAAACTTTTTCAGCATACAAATTCGAAACATAAATGTATTAGTGCATCTATCTGATTATTGATTATGAAGTTACTAGTAAGTCCTATTAACGTAGAAGAAGCGAACATCTGCAAGATAGCGGGAGCCGACATCATTGATGTGAAGAACCCGAAAGAAGGCTCTCTTGGCGCGAATTTTCCCTGGATGATACAGGCTGTCAAAAAAGCGGCTGGCTCTGTTCCTGTGAGTGCTACAATTGGCGATTTTAATTACAAACCCGGAACTGCGTCGCTGGCTGCCCTGGGCGCGGCCGTCGCCGGGGCTGACTACATCAAGGTCGGATTGTATGATATAAAGACAAAAGAGCAGGCGCTTGATATGCTTGTCAATATCGTTCGTTCAGTAAAAGATTATGATAAGAATAAAAAAGTAGTTGCTTCAGGTTACTCGGATTTCAGGAGAATAGGTTCCATCCCAATAATGGAGCTTCCAGCGATAGGGATGAAGGCAGGTGTGGATGTTGTCATGATGGATACAGGTATCAAGGATGGGCGCTCCACGTTTGATTTTCTCTCATCGGATGACCTGACAATGTTCGTGTCAAGAGCAAGAAGCCTGGGGCTTCAAACAGCCATTGCAGGAACGATAAAATTTGAGAATATCCCTGCCTTGAACAGAATTTCACCGGACATTATAGGGGTAAGAGGCTGCGTTTGCGGTGGAGACCGCAATTCAACAATCAAAAAAGAGCTTGTGGAGAAGTTGAAAGCTGAGATGATAAGGGTTTGATTTGCGTACAAAATATCTAAATCAGGACTTCCCCAATATTGCAGATGATTTCGCTGGACTTTACAATTCTAATGGCGCGGGCGTTCTGGGATATTTTCAGTATATAGGATAAAGAAAGAATAAGGTTAATTTATCCCAATTCCTTCAATTTTTCGATCTTTGCATATAGTTCGTCAGCCGACGTTCTTTGCTGTTTCTCAAGTTGGGCGATTATTTCACCAAAATCTACTTTGAGTGAGTAGATTTTATTTGGTCTGCCTTTTCCGGGCTTTTTCTCATCACGCTCACTGATCCAGCCGCGTTCTTTCAACTGCCTCATAGCAATACTGACTTCAGGCTGGCGCAATCTTGCTGCTCTTTCAAGGTCTACTGATTTGGCTGCATTCGTATTCTGAAGGTAGCTCAATGCCATTGCAACATTTCTACTCATACCTAAAGAAATAAGTGCATCTGCGATTTCTTCGTCTTTTTCGTCTAACTGATCTATTTGTAGGGTTTTCATATTGACTCCCAATATATATTAACGTCCCACTATTACTTTAATCTTTCGGTTAAATACGAACGATTTGAGATTACTTTAATTATGAGATTTTAATTTTAGAAATGTTACATCCGTGTGGTTATTTATACTCCCTTATCACTTCGTAATTGGTAGTCCTTTCTACTGGTATCCTGCCTGCGTTCCGTATCAGGTGGATAAGCCTCTCTTTTGGCATGTACTCAGGCGTTGCGCCGCCTGCAGCATGGGTGATGCGCTCTTCCATTACGGTGCCGTCTATGTCGTTGGCGCCATAGTGAAGCGCGATCTGAGCCATCTTCTCACCTGCCATGACCCAGTATGTCTTGATGTTATTGACATACCCATTCAGTAGAAGGCGCGACACTGCGATTATCTTAAGGTCGTCAAATCCTGTGGGACCGAACTTTACAATTCCTTTTTTTTGAAGCTCTGTGTTATCAGGATGGAACTTGAGAGGGATAAATGCCTGGAAACCGCCTGTCTTTTTCTGGGTTTCACGTATCCTCAGGATATGGTCGATAATGTCCTGTGGTGTCTCGATGTGACCATAGAGCATGGTGGCATTGCTTTTTATTCCAAGAGAGTGCGCGGTCTCCATGACCTCAAGCCAGCGCTCACCGCTTATTTTATCAGGGCAGACTTTTTTACGTGTTTCTTCGTTGAATATCTCACCACCCCCGCCAGGAAGACCTGTGAGCCCTGCTTTTTTGAGGCGCATAAGCACCTCTTTCGCACTCATTCCTGTCGTTTTTGCAAGATGTGCGATCTCGACCGCTGTGTATGCCTTCAACGACATCGCAGGATATTTTTCATGAAGCCTCAAAAGCAATACCTCGTAATATTCAAAAGGAAGTTTCGGGTTCAGTGAACCCACGATATGAAGCTCTGTCGCGCCCATTTTTGAGGCGTTTTCTGCCTTTTCCATTATTTCATCAATACTCAGGGTGAACGCCCCGTTCTGCCCCTCTTCCCTGAAATACGCGCAGAATTTGCATTTTGAGGCGCAGACGTTGGAGTAGTTTATATGGCAGTTGGAAACGAACATTACCCTGTCGCCGACTGTGTTTTTTCGGACGTGGTCGGCAAGCGCTCCTATGAGGGGGAGGTTTTTTGAGGACATAAGGAGCATGCCGTCGTCGAAGGAGAGGTCTTCTTTTGCATTTACTTTTTCTATTAAGGGGGATATTTCGTCCATCTTATGCCAGTTTTATTTGGATTATAGATAAGAGCATCGAAACGGGACTGTAAAATAGTCTGGTTTTGACATTTATTAGCCACAGAGGCGCGGATAGCACAGAGAAATTATTCTCTGTGCCTCCATCTCCTTCACCACGCCTCCCGACCGGCGCGCCGCGCTTGTGGAGCAGGCGAAGGCGCTGTACTATGAGTTTGTGGGCGCGCCGGGCGCTGAGGATTTAGACAGGATTAACAGGATCGACAGGATAAACACGGCTGCAAATCCTGTAAATCCTGTTCATCCTGTCCAGACGGCCGCTTCTCTTAGCACGGCTCCGGACAGTCTAAAAATCCTTGAATTCATTAACGCGCGCCTTTCCGCTGCGCCTGAAGAGAGCGATGTGGTGCACGACCTGCTCGCTTATCTTGCCGAGCGGATGATAGAGATGAATAAGAAGAAGAACTCGGAGATAAAGGGATTCCTGCGCTGGCTTGAGGGGGAAATTGGCGCACCTGTGGAGGAACTGAC
>JAHIFK010000019.1 GCA_018900975.1 Methanobacteriota archaeon | reverse complement strand
CCGCTCGCGTGCTTCACCCCGACAGCTTTACCAGCTTCTCCGGTCTTGAGAGGATTTGGATAGATCTTATCAGTGTATTTTTGAGCTATAACAAGAGTGCTGTCGGTTGAGCCGCCGTCTGCGATGATGATTTCTATATCTCCCCTGTAGTCCTGGTTTTTGATGGAATCGAGGCAGAATGTCAGGGTTTTAGCGGAGTTGTATGTGGGGGTTATGATGGAGATGGAGGGATTCCGGTTATTTGAAATCTGAGATGTTTGTTCGGTAATAGGTTTACTCCTCCGGGATATCTGAATTGAATGTATCTGCGTTCATCTGTGTTCATCTGCGGTTTTTTTTCGTCAGTTCTCGGATCATCTGTGCGCATCCGCGTCATCCGCGCGATCCGTGTACCCGTCTAATGATATTTCTGTCTTGCAGATTTCACAGGTTTTATTACTCAATCTCTTATCTTTCTGCCTCATCAAAACACGCTCAGCTATCTCTACCATGCCTTTTATCACAGCATTTGCTCAATATAGCATGGCGAGGAGTGGGGTTGTTTGGGATTCGCGTAAGCGCGCCGCACTGTGTAAATATATGCTGCGCATAATGGTAGTCAATCTATAATTTCAAGCATATAATCTTTTTTTAGCAGAGATGTTATTTCATGGAAAACAGACTTAGCTCTTGTTAAGGCTATCGAAGCCTCAATTTCCGTAAAATCTTCAGATGGAGTTACCACTTTTCCATCTTTAATAAATGGATATCGAGATGCACTCCATTTTCCCTTGAACCACTCCAGTGAATCAAGGATATTATAGAAGACTTTACGCTGATCATCCATTTTTTCAGGTTTAATAAAATATAGAACAAAAAGGTCTGAAACATCATGATCTCTTGAGAATATTTCCTTCATTTCCAATAATGCCTTAACTATCTTCTCGACACATTGTTGAGAATGAAAAACAACATACGAAAATGCTTTTTCTTGCATGGCATCTTGTGCTCTTCCCAGATCATCTCTGGCTATCTTCCAAAAGGCTAATGCAAAATCCTGGTACAAATCTTTTGTATGTCCCAAAGTTTATTTCCTTCGTAATATTTTATCCTGGTTTCACTAATTCTTTTTGTGAGTTTCTTAAATTCTTTCTCAAAAAAACCATCCTTATCATATAGTATTTTTATTCCAAGTACCAATGTAGCAAATAAGGGTGATATTCTTTCAAAATTATCGAGTGCATCATTCCTGTTTAGACAGATAGTATCGATCTTCTTTCCGAATTTCATTAGAAAATCAAGCCTGAGGTTCTTAACAATTTCTTCCTCAACGTTTTGGTTTAATACAATAATGAAATCTACATCAGATCTTTTAGTGGCAATACCCCTTGACCTTGATCCAAAAAGCACGACACTGACCAAATTCTCCCCAAATTCTTCAATGCATCTTCTGGTGAAATATTCAGCGTCCCTCAGAATATCATTTGTGCTAATCATTGCGTCCTCCATTCATATAAGTTTAAGATTTTTTTTTCAATATATTCTTTTATTGCTTATATTGCCATATAACCTTTCTCAAAAATAGGTTGAGACTTCGTTTATTAATTGTTTATTGAATACTTCAGTGCTTCTATCCCCAACAAACTTGACCCTATCTTTCGATGGTATGATTCATCCCCAGCATGGCGCAGTATCTCGTGATATACCCATCCTCCTTTCGATAAGTGTAATACAGCGGCTCAGTCCCTGCGATCTCCCTGTCCTGGAATGGTTCTATCATACGGGAAAGCCAGTCCTTTGAAGGAAGGATATTGTCAGAATCTATGAGAGCGATGATCTCGTTTTTCGCATGTTTCACACCCGCAGCTTTGCCTGCTTCACCTGTTTTAAGAGGATTTGGATAGATCTTATCAGTGTATTTTTGAGCTATTTCAAGAGTGCTGTCGGTTGAGCCGCCGTCTGCGATGATGATCTCTATATCTCCCTTGTAGTCCTGGTTTTTGATGGACTCAAGGCAGGATGTCAGGGTTTTAGCGGAGTTGTAGGTGGGGGTTATGATGGAGATGGAGGGATTGCAACGGAGAGTTTCCTGAATGCTTGTTTTTGATACCATTGTCAGTCACGTTCGCACTTTATGATTATTAAGCCTGCCGATTTCCATGAACTTGCCAAAT
>JAHIFK010000211.1 GCA_018900975.1 Methanobacteriota archaeon | reverse complement strand
ATGTGAAAGCGCCATTAATATATACACATCTTTAAATAATAATTTAGCATAGAGAATGGTAATGAGTGACTGCTCTGAATATTCACTTATCGAACAACCCGCCATAGAACTCTTCAGCGAGCTTGGTTGGCAGACAGCTAACTGCTTCTACGAAAAATTCGGCTCAAACGGCACGCTCGGGCGCGAAACCTCAAGCGTTGTAGTTCTCGTACCTCGCCTTCGCGTCGCCCTTCTGCGCCTGAATCCAGACCTGCCCCCAGAAGCTATCGAACTTGCCATCGAAGAACTCACCCGCGACCGCAGCATCATGAGTCCGGCTAATGCCAACCGCGAGGTTTACAAGATGCTAAAGAACGGAGTGAAAGTTTCGTTCCGGGGTAAAGAAAATGAAGGGATAGTTAGAAATGTGCAGGCAATCGACTGGAACGAGCCTTCCAATAACGACTTCTTCCTTGCATCGCAGTTCTGGGTAACTGGTGAGATGTACAAGCGCCGCGCCGACCTTGTTGGCTTTGTCAACGGTCTGCCGCTCGTCTTCATTGAACTCAAGGCATCGCACAAACGAATCGAACATGCATACAGGGATAACCTGCGCGACTACAAGAACGCAATACCGCAGATCTTCTGGTATAATGGCTTCATTATCCTTTCAAACGGCAGCCAGAGCAAAATAGGCAGCATGACAGCAGAATGGGAGCACTTCGCAGAGTGGAAAAAGATAAACAGCGAAGCAAGCGGCGGGATCGTTAAGCTGGTTGCGAAGAACCACCAGTACCTTGGTGTGAACAACGCTACTGAAGCCTTGAAGCAGATCGAAAAGAATAGGGGGCGCCTCGGGGTCTTCTGGCACACGCAGGGCAGCGGGAAAAGCTACTCCATGGTCTTCTTCTCTCAGAAAGTGCTGCGAAAAATCCCAGGTAATTTCACGTTCGTTATCGTGACCGACAGAAATGACCTGGACAATCAGATATACAAGAACTTTGCAGGCGCTGGCGCCGTAACTGAGGAGCAAGTGCAGGCAGAGAGCGGAGAACACTTAAAGCAGCTGCTGCGTGAAGACCACCGCTACATATTCACACTTATTCAGAAATTTTATAAAAAGAAAGGTGAAACCTATCCCATGCTTTCAGCCCGTAAGGATATCATCGTTATCACAGACGAAGCACACCGCAGCCAGTACGATGCCCTTGCAATGAACATGCGAAATGCCCTTCCCGGTGCGGCATTCATCGCATTCACTGGCACACCTCTTATTTTCGGTGAAGAAAAGACAAAAGAGGTTTTTGGGGATTACATCAGCATCTACAACTTCAAACAATCCGTAGATGACGGTGCCACAGTTCCGCTTTATTATGAAAATCGCATTCCTGAGCTTCAACTCACCAACAAGGAATTGAACGAAGACCTGCAGCGCCTTATCGATGAGGCTGAACTCGATCCTGACCAGGAGAATAAACTTGAGCGTGAGTTCTCGCGCGAATACCACCTGATAACAAGGGATGACAGGCTCGAGAAGATAGCCAGTGATATTGTGGCTCATTTCATGGGACGAGGACAATTCGGAAAAGCAATGGTGGTCTCCATTGACAAAGCAACTGCTGTCAGGATGTACGATAAGGTGCAGAAGTACTGGAAATTGTACCTTAAGGATTTACAGGCTAAGCTGGTAAAATGCGATGGATCCGAGAAAAAGGAACTTGAAGAGAAGATCAAATTCATGGAAGAGACCGACATGGCGGTCGTGGTATCCCAGTCGCAAAATGAGATCGAGGATTTTAAGAAAAAGGGATTGGATATCGCTGTCCATCGCAGGAGAATAGTAAAAGAGGACCTTGACACGAAGTTCAAGGACCCGGATGACCCGTTCCGCATCGTATTCGTGTGCGCCATGTGGATGACTGGCTTTGATGTACCGTCCTGTTCTACCATCTACCTTGACAAACCCATGCGAAACCACACGCTCATGCAGGCCATAGCGAGGGCAAACCGGGTGTTCAGGGAAAAATTAAACGGTCTCGTAGTGGATTACGTTGGAGTATGGAAAAAAGTAAACTCGTTGAGCAATTGAGGCATGTGATCGAGGAGACATCATCGTTTTGTTCGGGGCTCGGCATTGACCTGACAAAAATTCAGACTACCTATGGCTTTGAGCGCGTAAGGTTGATCGACGATGCGGTTGATGCGATCCTGGTCAATGATGAATCGAAGAGAAAATACATGTCCCTTGCAGGAAGCATTGTCATGATATACAGATCCATCCTTCCCGATCCTGCAGCCGGAGAATTCTACCCAAAGCAGGCTCTTTTCGCTATTTTGGCAGAGAAGATACGCTCAATGGTAAAAGAAGCTGATATTTCCGGGGTCATGAAAGCAGTGGATGAACTTCTGGACAATTCAATCTCAACTGAAGGATATGTTATCCATCAGCCGCTTGAACCCTCTGAGACAGAACACCTGGTAGATTTAAGCAGGATAGACTTCGAAGCATTGAAAACACGTTTTGAAAAAGGTCGGAAGCACATCGAGACTCAGAAATTAAGGAGTGAAATCAATCTTAAGCTGGTGCAGATAGTTCGGTTAAACAAGGTCCGGACGAATTACCTTGATAAGTTCCAGAAAATGATAGATGAGTACAACTCGAGTTCTTATAATGTCGAGACGTTCTTCGCAAGACTTGTGGAATTTGCACAGGAGCTTCTTGATACTCTGAAAAAGGAGAAGTTGGTTCTCGATTGGCGCAAGCGACAGCAGTCGAGGGCAGTTGTGAGGCTGTCTATAGAGGAGATCCTGGACAGGCTGCCGAGGAGCTACACGCCTGAATTATATCAGCATAAGTGCGATCTGTTATATCAGCATATTTACGATTCTTATTTTGGTCAGGGACAGAGTATTTATTCAAACCAGAACATTTTTATTCCTGCAAACATTGTGGAGTAAATCATGAGAGTCCTATTGGTAGGAGGCGGCGGACGGGAGCACGCCATTGCAGAAGCAATAGCCCGAAGCAAGAGAGAACCGCAGCTTTATGTGGCAATGAGCAAGAAAAACCCGGGCATAGCGCGCCTCTGTAAAGAGTTCTTACTCATAAAAGAGACTGACCGCGCGATAGTAGAATTTGCTGTAAAGAACAAAATAGAACTTGCTGTCATCGGTCCTGAGACACCGCTTGCAGCAGGCATCCCCGATGCACTGTGGGACGCCGATATCCCGGTAGTCGGTCCGCGAAGGCTTGCGGCGCAGATCGAGTTCGATAAAGCATGGACCCGCAATTTCATGAAGAAATACGATATTGCAGGACTTCCCGCATTCAAGGTCTTCAGGAAAGGAGAAAGCGGCACTGATGAGTATATTGACGAATTGGGCGATGTGGTCATCAAACCCGCGGGCCTGACCGGCGGGAAAGGTGTAAAGGTGATGGGCGACCATTTTGACATTGAAGGGGCAAAGGTTTACTCCCGTGAAGTGTTGAAGAACGACGACCTTGTAATCGAGGAGCGCCTCATAGGTGAGGAATTTACTGTCCAGGCTTTCGTGGACGGAAGCTTTCTTGCATTCGCCCCAGCAGTACAGGACCACAAGAGGGCGTTTGATGGGGACATGGGACCAAATACAGGTGGGATGGGATCGTACAACGATGCGAAGGATATCCTGCCTTTCATGAGAGAGTCAGATTACACAGGCGCAAAAAAGATAATGGGCGAAGCAGTCATGGCGATAAGGAAAGAAACTGGAGTCCCATATCAGGGCATTCTTTACGGGCAATTCATGGCAACAGCGAAAGGCATCTCTGTCATTGAGTTCAACGCGCGATTTGGCGACCCTGAAGCCATGAACGTGATACCGCTTATTGAGAATGATTTCCTTGATGTGTGTTTGGCCGTTGTAAACGGGACTCTTGGTAAGACAAAGGTCACCTTTAAAAAGCAGGCGACAGTATGCAAGTATGCAGTCCCTGAGGGATACCCGGACGATCCTGTAAAGGATGCAGTCATAGAGATAGGAAGTGCCGGGGATGCGCGTGTTTTCTATTCAAGCGTATATGAAAAGGACGGCAAAGTATTCACCACAGGTTCCAGGGCAATTGCGGTACTGGGTACCGCAGATACAATTCAGGATGCTGCAAAAATAGCGCAGGATGGACTTTCAGCTTTAAAAGGCAGGCTTTACAGCAGGCGGGATATAGGTACTGAAGAACTGATCCGGAAAAGAATACGGCACATGGAAGAGCTAAGGGCTTAAGGGAAAAAAGGTGCAAATTTCACAGACCTTAAGGCCAGATTCCATAACTTGCATTCAATGCAAGAATAGCCAGTCCCGCTGCCAGGGCAAACATAACCACTGTTTTTGGATGGATCTGCATGGAGGTTTCTTCTGAGTCATAATATCTCATTAAACCAGCCGAGGACATGAGGCCGTCGCCTTCTTTCTTTTTTGCCATAGGCTTCATTCATGTTTCTATAGCATTTTAATGTATCGGAAGAGGAACGTCTCATTTTCCTAGTATCTTATTCAGAGGGATAGCTATTTCTTACTGTAAAACAATTGTTCGTATAAGGACGAAACGTTGATTCAAAAACTATAAAATACCACCTCAATATTTAAAAAACCATGTGAAACTGCCTGAACATGAAAAACTATATAAATAATATTGTGTTAATATAATTAATAATTATGATCGAACCACCTATATTTAGGGTAAATTATAAGTATGAAGTCTCTGTTAGATATAATCATAGGATCGATAAATACAACGTATGAGATTTTGTTATATGAGATGTGACAAATTGATAAAACTTATAATAGCCTCCCTGATAATATCAGGGTTTGTTAGCCCGGCTTTTGCCTTTGATTTATCAACATTCCAGTGGGGTACAGGAACATCGGAAAAACTCATGCGCGGGGAAGAACTCATATATAACGAGTATACGGTAAAAGTAATTGCTTTTCCTGCGCCTGTTAAATCTAACCTGTATTCCGGGACACCTGCTCAAGCGGTAATTCCTTTCGTTGGGATCAATTTATCAAAGAACGGTATTCTCATGAACTCCATTCTACTCGCGCAGGGAGAATACTACATAGTACCTGATGGTGAATTGAAAGTGACGGCAAAGATCCTACCATCTAAAGAAGGTACTGAATGGGTTTATGAAACATATGCCCCGTTTGCAGAAATAGAAATGAGCCCGAGAGGTATACCGGCTCTTGAAATATCGGTTGAGACTGATTATGGCGAATATACGTCACTGGCGAATTCTGATATCACTGCATCCGTAACTATTAGTAACACAGGTTCGGCTGATGTCATGAATGTCAATATGAATGTATTAACCACGTTGCCATTGAAGAGAGGGGTTTTGAAGTATAATTATGAGAGAATAAGAAAAGGGAGCTCAATAACAAACAAAATTATTTTCGCAACCCCCATCATTACTGAACTTAAAAATTACGAAATTCTCGCCAACACAACAGGATATGATGCAAAGGACATATTCTACACCGCACAGTCCTCAAAAACAATCTTAATAGCGCCTGAACCAGAACAGATCCCTAATTTAAGAAAAAGCGTTAACGCAAAGATATACCTGGAAGAATATGCAATGGTATCTCTCTCGTTTAAGAACAATGCAAATTATGAGCTTAAGAACGTAAGCATCACGGATACCCTGCCTGACGGGTTTAAATTGCTGAGCAACAACTCACTCAAGTGGGTGGTAACTATTCCCGCAAAAGCGGAATGGGA
Source organism: Methanobacteriota archaeon (assembly GCA_018900975.1). Taxonomy (GTDB): domain Archaea; phylum Halobacteriota; class Methanosarcinia; order Methanosarcinales; family Methanoperedenaceae; genus Methanoperedens. Next base: position 13,681 of record JAHIFK010000211.1, on the reverse strand, counting down.
TTCACGTTATCTTATAAAGCCGGTGAAAGCAAATAAGAACGGTGCAGTTTTGCCCAGTGCAAATGCAGATTTCAGGACGCTAAAGGAATATTATTCTGTCCAGTCAAACCAGCCAACCATAGTTGTCCACGGGCCTGAAATAGCGCTCACCAAACAGATAGATGTCTCCAAGATAAATCCGGGTGACACAGTTACTGTTACAGTATTAGCTGAAAATAGGGGGAGCACGCCGACCAAGGTTTATATCAAAGATCAGCTTCCCCCAGAAGGGACCCTTGTAAGCGGCTCAACAAGTCTTAATGATTTTCTTGAAGCGAACAAGGAGGTAAGGCTCAGCTACAGCCTTAAAATCGACTCAGAACAACCGGTCAGACTTCCTCCTGCGATAGTAGAATTTAATGAACTGGACTCCAGAAGCGGGAAATTGACTGCGCTCAGCAATGAACTGGAAATATGGATAAAATCGCCTGAGAGCGAACTGGCTGAAAATGCACAGGATGCTGCGGCGAGCTTTGAAATTACTGAGGCGCCAGCGCCTGACCCAACACCGGAACTGCCCTTTACGCCAATCATAGAAGAGGAGGAGCCAGTTCTGCAGGAAACACCTGAACCCGTGATCACGCCAGTTCCAGTTTCTCCCGAGGAAATCCGGGATGTTTTAAATAGTATACTGGGCTGCAGCAGTGCTTCTACTAACGAATCAGTTGTTGCGTGCAGTCTTATAAAACCACAATAAACTTTAAATCTAATACAAACCTGTAAAAGAGAGGAGGATTCAAAATGAAAGTATATATTTGTGAAAAAAGCTGCTGCCCGGCAGTTGAGACAAATGGTGATGACGTATTGATAGGCGAGGGCGCGAACACTGTTAGATTAAAGAAAAACGAATGGAACATGCTGGTACAAAAAATCCAGTCCGGCGAGCTTAAGTCTCTCTAAAAGGGGAAACCCTTTTTTCCAACAAGGGGCACGAAAACAACGCCCCCTTTTGCTTCTTTTTTTATCCCGTTTATCTTTGTCACAAGATATAGTTCCTGAATAGCCCTACCAACCGGTATAACCAGCTTCCCCCCAGGTTTTAGCTGGTCTATCAGGGTATCAGATATATCGGGCGCAGCGCATGGAACACTGATGCGGTCGTATGGGGCAAAGCCGGGCAGCCCAAGCGAGCCGTCCTCCACGATCACTGTAACATTACTGATGCCTGCTTTTTTGAGATTCTCACTGGCAAACAGTGCAAGATCTTCTATCAGTTCCACGGCATATACATGTCCGCTTCCTGCCAGTTCTGCCATAACAGCAGCGTGATAGCCTGAACCAGCCCCTATCTCAAGCACATTCATGCCATCCTTTATGTCAAGCAGGTCGCACATTATCGCAACCATGTGCGGCGCTGAAATGGTCTGCCCCCATCCTATGGAAAGGGGATGATCAGCATAAGCATTTTTATGTTCTCTTTCAGGGACAAAAAGATGGCGCGGAACGCGACGCATGGCTTCTAGCACGCGCTCACTGATACCATGAAGCCTTAAGTCTTCAATGAGCCTGTTTTTTTGGATTTCAAACTCCATACAGACTCACGCTTTTTGATAACAATGCGTTCCCCGCCTTTTGAAATACGTCTCAGTTCCTTCCGCCCTGATTCAGCATATATCCGCTTGATATCACTTGCCTTGACCGCAACGCCTTTTCTGCTCTTAAATCCGCTGTCACGTATCTTTATTCGAATGATCTTCAATTCCCGAGTATCCACTTTGATCTTTCCCCCGATGACATACTCCCTGTCTCCCGGCACTCTCATCTCTATGGATTCGGTGGTCTCCCTGTGGCTTATGGCAATTTTTACCACTACTTCATCGATCGCACGCGCCCATATTGTCTTAATTTCATCAACATGTGCGCTTTCTTCCCTTTTATCACCAACTTCAATAGAACTTATCTGGACTGGATAAGCCTCACCTGACGTCTCATCATCCATTACAAGCTCATCGCCAGCCCTGATGACCCCGGAAAGCAGGGTCCTGATGCGGACAGACTTATCCGCGATACTCACAATAACACGCACCGGGACTTTCTTTTCTATTTTCTCAATGTGAACGTCCCCGCATTCTTTGCATTTGACCAGCGTGCTTTTAAGCACTTTATGAGACACTGGTTCATCTGGTGAACATGAAGGACACGGAGTTTCTATATTTTCCATACACCAAAATTATTAGTCGGGCTATAAATATCTACTACCTGCGAACCGAAAAATCCTTAAATTCCCCGATATATTTCTCTGATATTACCTGGACGTCTTTAACATCTGCGTAATCTGGCCCTTTCCTGCATCATTCTATCATTTTAAAGACTTTTTCCTGCTCGCCTTCGATGATAGCTTCAACGCGCCCATCATCAAGGTTCCTTACCCAGCCTGTAAGATGCAGTTCATCTGCTATTTTCTTCGCGCTTGCCCTGAAAAAAACTCCCTGGACTGTCCCCGATACCAGAACATATACCCTGCAATCCATTATTAATCACCAATGCTTTTCCAGTAGAACCTTGCAATCCATTATTAATCACCAGTGTTTTTCCAGTAGAATTTACTGCCCTTTTTGCATTTCCTGAGCTTCCCTTCCCCCCTCATATCGTTAAGGAACTCACTCAGTTCTTTTCTTGATATTCTTATATCAAAATCGATATTCAACCCCTTCCTGACCTCTTCCTGCGTCATGGGCCGCACAAGCACCTTTATTATGAACCCGGTCATGTCCTCGTACAATGCCCATGGATAGATTATCCACTTCCATGCATCATGTTTTTCACCCCAGTAATCAGGTTTGAACGTGGAACATGTCTTGTATTGCAGCACAGCGGTCCTGACCTCTGCCGGAGACCTCTCTTTTAAATGTTTCACGATGACCTGATAGGTTTCTCCGGTATCGGCAACATCATCCACCACCAATATCCTTTTCCCTGAGATGTCAATTTCTTCTGGCAGCGGGTATTTTATTCTTGCATTTCCAAGAGTGGCAGCTATCCCCCAGTGTTCCACCTTTATGGAGGTTAATTCTTTCTGATACAGGAAATCGCATACGATACGAGCTGGTACCAGTCCTCCGCGTGCTACACCTATTACCAGGTCGGGTATGAAACCTGACTTTTTTATCTTACGCGCGATCTTCCTTCCCAGCCTGTAAGCCTTATCCCAGCTCACAAAATAGCATTTAATAGACACTACTGGCTTTTCCATCTGAGTGAAAAAATAAAAAAAATCGGGTTACAGAAGTCCCGATCTCTGGAGCAGCATGAGGTCTTCGGTGTTTAATTTCTCACCGAGTTTGAACTGGTTATAAACTTCCTCTGCTTCTTTCTTTGTCTGTTCCCTGATGGATTCGTCCTTGGTTTCCTTGGTCTTTCTCTTTAATCCGATGATCAGTTTGTTGATCTCACGGATCTCTTTCTGGGACTGAATGAATAGTCTGTGCTGTTCATCAGCGGCTTCCTGCGCTTTCACAAAATCCTTATGTGCGGCATCGGATTCCGCTCTTATAGCATCAGCTTCTTTAAAGATCGTAATCATCTTATCATGATATTGCTGCGCAGCTTCTGCAGATTCTTTTACCCTGTCATGGTGTATTGCAGCCTCATCACGTAAAACCTGGGCTTCTTCAAGTAATGTTTTTAATTCACTGCTGCCTTCAAGCTGCGTCTTTTTGCGCTTGAGCTCTTCAGTCAATTTGGCTATCTTTTCGACAATCTCTCGTTCCTGTGATGTTTTTAACACCTCAGTCTGTTGTCTGAATTCCAACTGGTCTATTTCCCTTTTCATTTCCTTCAAGGATGGACCATCGCCGAGATTTAAATCCTTGCGGATCTTATCGATTTCAGCATAAACCTTGTTAGCCTGCTCGTTCAGTTCGTCACGTTTGAGTTTAGCCTCGCCGACTTTTTCATTGTTCTCATCGCGTAACTTTTTAAGCTGCTGTGCCTCATCGATGAGTTCTTTGGTACGAGTATTCAGTTCGTTCCTTTTAGTCGCACACTTGCTTGCTTCAAGGTTAAGCTCGTTCCTTTTATCCTTATACTCTTCAGACTTATTCTTTAAGTCGTTTTTTCGGTTCTGCAATTCATTTAACAACCTATATGTCCTCCTTTTCCAACATGAGTTGGGGTTATGCATTTCATAATGCACGATACATGTGCCGGATTACCCGGTACAACGTTTAATCACCCAATCTTTATATTTGTGTGGTTTAAGATAAATTACATTATTCAGAATTATTTCATAAAAACAATGTAATATCTTATCATTATATGCTCCACATCACTCCATAAAGAGTGAATGATTTTGCTCTCATTCTATCACATTCCTTTTAACCTTTTCGGCAAAAAGGGGTTATTTTATTCCCAGGACATCCTTCATGTCAAAAACACCGGACCGGGCAGAACAAACCCAAACAGCCGCTCTTATGGCACCTTTTGCGAATGCCTGCCTGCTGTGAGCCTGGTGCTTTATCTCGATGCGCTCTCCATCGCCCGCGAACAGTACAGTATGATCTCCCACAATATCGCCACCGCGAACTGCATGTATACCTATCTCCCTTTTACGCAGGGCTTGACCGTGCCTTCCGTAAACGAACTCACGTTCCCCAAGCACATTTGTTATGGTCTGGGCGGCTTTCAATGCCGTTCCGCTTGGTGAATCTTTCTTCTGGTTGTGGTGCGCCTCTATTATTTCGATATCGTAATCATCAAGGCGCTTCGCCGCTTCAGCAAGGAGCCCATAGAACACATTTACACCGATTGAGAAATTCGGGGAAATTACTGCGGAAACGCCGCTGAATTTTATGGCCGTCTCCATAATTGAGCGCTGCTCTCTTGAAAAACCGGTCGTACCCACGACAAGATTTACTTTTTTTCTGGCAGCAGCAAGAACATTTTTTACAGCCGGATCTGCAACAGTAAAATCTATGAGTACATCAGGTTTTGAGCTCTCAAAAGACATTTCGATGTTATTTGCATCCTCCACAGGCACATTTAACGCACCTATCCGCATCACTTCGCCTATGTCCTTCCCGATATTGCTAATGTCAATTGCAGAAACAAGTTTCATTTCTTTTGACTTCAGGACGTTTTCTATAATAAGCCCGCCCATCCTCCCGCATGCTCCGGTAACTGCTACTTTTATCATGATCAACTCACTCTATCAAATGAAGGCCGTTTAACGCGATCTTTAGCTTTTTCTCGTTGTCCGGGCTTATGTGCGCAAGCGGAAGCCTGAGCTCCCCCGCAGGAAGACCGATCAACTCGACCGCCTTTTTTACAGGGACCGGGTTTGTCTCAAGGAACATGGCTCGTGTAAGTGGAGCAAGAGTCATATGAAGTTCTCTTGCTCTTTCCGAGTCTCCATTTCGAAAAGCCTCGACCATTGAAACTACAAGTTTCGGGGCTACGTTCGCAACAACTGAGATGACACCTGTTCCTCCAATAGACAGTATTGGAAGCGTCAGGCCGTCATCGCCCGATAATACTGCAAAATCCTCGCCCTTTGTAAGTTCGATTATCCTTGTGATCTGGTCCAGGCTGCCGCTTGCCTCTTTTATCCCCACGATATTACTTACCTTTGCAAGCTCTGCCGTGAGTTCAGGTTTCAGGTTTATCCCTGTTCGTGAAGGGACGTTATAAATGATGATCGGGATATCTACAGCTTCTGCAATAGTCATGAAATGCTTGAGCATACCCCTGTCATTGGGCTTGTTGTAATAAGGTGTAATAAGCAATGCGGCGTCTGCGCCTGCATCCTGGGCGAATTTTGTCAACTCAAGCGCTTCTGCGGTATTGTTAGAGCCAGTCCCTGCCACAACCGGGACCGAAGAGTACTCAACTACATATTCGATTACCTTTTCATGTTCCTGGATTGAAAGAGTGGCAGCCTCGCCAGTTGTTCCACATGGAACTACGCCAGATACGCCCCCATCTATCAAAAATTCGATATTCTGACGTATGCCGTCCTTATCTACCCTGTTATCTTTGGTGAAAGGGGTAATAAGGGCAGGCAGAACACCTTCTATCATGGTCCCCTCTTATTTCTTTCTGATAGCCTTAACTCTCAACGAGCGAACAATATATCCTGCAACGCGATTCCTGATAACTTTGCTATCTACATTGGTATATTTGGTAACGAATTCCTTGTTATGCGAGAAGTCTGTAGTAAAAAGATCACTATGCTCTTCAAGTAACTGTGCTGCTAATGATTTAATGTAAGTGGGTCGAATATTTCCCATATTAGTTCTCCATTTTTTAACGCATACAACTCCATCATTAATATAGGTTTTGGGGGAGAAACCCAGGTGTAGAATCCCAGGACTAACCCGGGTGAGACAAAAAGAGGCGAAAAGGGGGATCTTACTGAATATCAATACCCTTTAAAAAATCTGAAACGCGCACATTCCGGTTCCAGAAAGGCACCTGCGAGGTTATTATGCCATATATAACTGAGATATCGCCTTCAAAGTCCACCTTGACCTTTGCGGAATAGCCGTCCTTTGTAGCTTTAATGATAAAATTCCTGAAAATAACAGGCAGAGGGTCCTGGACAAAAAAAGACTCCAGTGTGACTCTATTCTCCTTGTCTGCAGAGTTTATTTTTTGTTCGTAGTCTGAAATTTCTTTGAATACTTCATCTGAAAACTTAACCTTGCCATCCTCAATATATTTTTTAAGGAACTCCTTGCTCTTTTGCGCATACTGATTGATGGCAGTCTTCTCTTTACTTACGGCGATGGCATTTGAAATAGCCAGTTCAGAGGTTGACAGGCAGTTATCCAGTTGTTCAATGACTGAATTTTTGAGTTTTCGCCTGTCCCTTATCTCCTCTTTCATGTCAAAAACCGTATTCTCAAGCATTATCACTTTGACGCTGGTATCAATATAAATATCCAGCAAAGCCAGGAAATCCCTATGCAGTGGGGATTCTGTTGAATCGCCGAAAAGGAATTTTATGTGAATGACCTCAAGATCCCTGAAATTTTCTTGCTTGATAAAATTACTACTATTCTGTTAAGTCCAAATTCAATCATTTTAGTACCCTCTTCTACCACATAATTATTTACAAAGACATATAATCCTTGCTATATTCAGCCATTCATGGATGTTCATATTTTCTATTGAAGAGAATAAAGAACAACTTCAAGGTGCTTTCAAATGCAGTAGATGACCCGTTCCAGAAGACGATTTGGGAGTTTTACTCCGCTGTTGACAGTACGGTTCCATTTTTTTAAGAAAGACTTCGTTGACCTTTATGGCATTATTCTTTTTTGCGGCATCAAGCACTGAATCAATTATTGCCCCGGCTATTGAGATCTCATGCATTCTTTTTCACTCATTCCCTGACAACTTCAATTTCAGAACGAAGCTCAATGCATTTGGCTGCAGCATACATCAATGATGAGAAGGCACATATTGTCCCGATACCCTCGCCAATAGGTTCGCCGTTTTTTTTCACAATAGCGGTGATATATGTATTCATTTTCACATCTGTCCTAAGATCCCTTTTTTCAAGGGATACAAGAAGATTATTTGCTTCCTCACCGGTATTTTTTCCTTTCCTGCATAATTTCACAGGGCATATCTTACAATATTCCTTAAATAACGCCCCCCATTTAGGCCCTGATATGCCTGCATGCACTTCTGCGACTACACCTGCGTATGCTATGCAGCATCTTGACGCTCTTCCCATGACAAGTCCTTTTTCAATGATCTCACACATTACCCTGTCATTCTTGAAGAAGAAATGATTCTCCATCCCGCGTTCATATTTATCTTTCCCTGTATTTCGCTTGTCCTTCAGTTCTTCTTTTATCTTTGCGGCAAGAACCGGGGCGCGAGGTAGGGTGGCTGCTGTGCCGCATGTTGGACAATAAGAGATCGGTCCGACAGCGATTTCTTTATCATCTTTATCAATAAAAACTACCTCTACACCCCATGAATTTCGCCTTATGGCCACTCTTCCACCATTTTTCCAGACCTCGTTATAAGCTGAAGCTACCGGAGTAACAACTCTTCCGTAACCATATATCTCGGCCACCTTTTCCATGTCGATAATGCATTGCAGTGACTTAATAAGCTGGGATTCTATTTCCTCAGGGAAAAACCCTCCTTCCACCAATGCAAAAAGAATTGCAGGAGGCCATGTTATTCCCTCTCCCTCACCTACGACGATCCCATTGTTATCAAGTATCTTTGAATAAACACCGTCGGGACGCTCCCATGTTATTGCTTTTCCTCCCAGCCTTGATATTTCTCTTAATACTTTATGGGTCGTGCCGCAGTTACCGTCCTCTATCCGAAGCTTTCCATCAAGATTTTTTTTCACCTGCTCGACAAAGCTCATAAATACTTCCGGTTATATTGTTAGTATTATCACGAACATTTCATATATTCTTTTTTCAGAATTTTCCCACATATCTGAAGTGCACAAGTTCTTTATGATTGACCGTTATATATAATCTTTAGCTTTGACCAATTTTATATGAACGATCGACATGCACACTGTTGAAGAAATAAATATCGAATATGATGTTCTGGAAGCGAATAGTAAGCTTGCCAGGAAGAATCGCAATAGTCTTGATAAATTCAAGATCACGGCTTTTAACATAATGGGTGCCATTGGCTCCGGGAAGACCATGCTGGTGGAAAAGACCATCGAGCGCATAGGAAAAAGCTTCAGGATAGGTGCAATAGCTGGAGATGTTGTGGCGCGCCTTGATGCTTCCCGGTTTGAAAAGGCAGGGATCCCTGTGGTGGGATTAAATACGATGCAAAATGATACTATTTTATGTAAAAAAGGTTATGGCTGATTCCTCTTTTGAAGTAGTTCCAACCTATCCTGGTCAATCGTGCCTCCCGCAATACGAGCTTCTTTCATCAGTATACGGCGTCCTGATCAGCCCACTTTGCTCAAAGAAGTGCCCGGCATTTTATGAGCGTTTTCTGACAACAATTCTACAGCAATTTTCCTGCTCTTCAAGAGCTAGAACCTCATGCCCGTGCTCCCTGCTCCATCTCGGTATGGTCTCTTTTGCATTAGGGTCGTCTGTGACTACCTCAAGTTCCTCGCCTGCCTGCATTTCCTCGATTTCACGTTTGGTATAGAAAAGAGGCAGTGGGCACATTCTACCTCTGGCGTCTATTCTTTGCATGATATGTCATTGTTTTTCATTACATTTCAATTTTTGGATTTAGTCAAGACGCGTTCAAAAGTATTCCACGAGGAAAAAATTAATGACGGTTCAAGGAAGGAATAAGTGGGGCGTCATTTGGCGTCATTTATGATTTGGAATCAATTTGGGTATAATCTTGGAAAAATCCTTTAAATAACCATTTACATAATTAGGTTTTGAGGAACCTCATTTCCTATCCTATCCAACCAAAAGTCTTTTTTGGTTCCTCGTTATATTCATTTAATCTAGATTTTTTTGGGACTACACATAAATTTTTTGCCATCTAAAAAAAGGACCGGCTTTTTTATAATGCCGTCAAGATGAATGCCCGCGACCACATCCCCGCCAAAACAACTGTTATCCCCAAGAGCTATGTGAACAGTGCCTCCCACTTTTTCATCCTCAAGTACATTCCCGATAAGTTTAGCCTTCGGATTGATACCGATGCCAAGTTCTGCGATATTTCGCGCCTTTTCCCCGACCCTGTCCAGCATAACTTCGAGCTTATCAGCCAGTTTTCCTTTGATAGAAGTTGCATACCTGTTCCGTACCGTGATCTCAAGTGGGGACTCAAGTAGACCAAAACCGCTAAGTGAGCCGTCCACCACAAAAACCCCGTTGGCATTCTTCGGCGCAATATACATCTCTCCGGCAGGGAGGTTGCTGCTGCATCCTTTTTCATGGCACATACCTGTGTCCATCATCCAGGTGCATCCATCAAGATCAAATACGATATCAGTTCCGGATTCTGTGACCACTCTCACCTCGCGGACATTCTCCAACCGTTTATTCCATGTGAGAGCTATTTCATTGAGCTTGCGGCAATCTGCTGTTATGCCGCCTGAACTCATCATTACCTCAGTTATTCCGGGCATGGAAGCTACCCGTGCCCCGGCTTTGCAGGCGTTTATCCTTGCCTGTGTATGAGTGAGAGACAAAGTGGTCGGGGCGATAACCACATCCGCGTTCATCATGGCTTCTGAAACTACCCGCGGCGGTTCTTCCCCGTGTCGCGACCTTGGCATCATGGTCAAAACCATCACCTCGCAGCCAATATTTTTAGCTGCATCGAAAAGGCTCTTCTGGATAGAGGGGGGAGTTGAAGTATCCACTACGATAAGCACGCTTTCTTTACGTTTTACACCGAAACATTCCATTACTTTTTTTGCGCCTTTAGTCGTCATTTCAGTTGCAGATTGTGTTTATACTAAAATTGTAATTTATTTATATTAAATCTTTGGTAATGAACTGACTTTTGTGACAGGTAAAATTGGATATGTCGTTTTTCCGTGTCACCTCAGAAGGCAGGAAGTTCGGGGTGATGCGGATAATCTCAGGGGTGGCGATCAATACGCCAACCTTAGTGAGGATAAGGAAGAGGCTCACGAGCGATGTGAGGGGGAGGAGCAAGGATGCGCCTGCGCTCTGGGCGGAGCAGAGGAAGTATGAGGAGAAGCATGAGAGGGCGCAGGTGAGGGCGGATGAGGAGATGGATGTGGGGGTGTGAGGGTGGGGATGGGGATGGGGGGATTTTATGGGATATTTTCAAAAGCAGTTGATACAGGCTTTGAACTTAAGTCCGGGGTTTGGGGTGACTGAAGATGATGGGGGAATACCATGCACAAAATTCAATAAGAATCCAGAAAAACCGTTTTCAAATGATAAAAATAGGCGCTCATCAATTTATATTCTGTTATAAGTAACTTTTATACATAAGTGAGTAATATAGAGATAAGAAGAATATAAAGTCATTTGGACGAAATATAAAAATCTGAAGAGATATAAACAATAAAACACTTTAATATATAACATAATTGAATAAATTTACAGATACAATAACCTAAATAATATGAAAATAAACGCTATAAAAATTGACAAGCTTTTTGAAATATTTGATTACAATATTCCATTTAGCAACAAAGAAAACGTGTTAATCATAACAGGTCCGAATGGATTCGGAAAGACAATGATATTGAATATTATATTTAGTTTATTCAATAGAAAATTTATATTTTTTCAAAAACTAGTATTTGAAAAAATAACTATTTCCTTAGATAACGATACTTCCATTATTATTTCCAAGACGGTAGAAACTGATAAACCAAATGTAAAATTTACTTTTGCTAAAAACGATAAAACCATTGAAACATTTGACTATTCCGGCAAGTTAGAAAGTGACATTGAGAGAACCATTCAAAGATATCTACCAGTAGCAAAAATAGAGATTGATAAATGGATTGACCATCGCAGTGGAAGAATCTTAACAATTGATGATCTTATTAATGAATATGCAGACCAATTACCTGATGAAATAAGTAAAAATCTTTTAAAGATCAAATCAAAAAAAATAAATGCCATAATAGATTCAATAAAAGTTCATTTAATAAGAGAGCAAAGACTTTTTAGAAAAGTTCAAACTACTGAAAGGAACTATCGCACTGAAAGGAACTATCGTGAGGAGAAAGAGCAAACCATCATGATAGAAACGATTCAGACATATGCTAACGAACTGAAGAAACTAATTGCACTGTATTCACAAGAATCATTTATAATATCGCAAGAACTTGATAGCAGTTACCCGAATCGCTTGATATCTGAGAAGGGAAAAGTTTCTGAGGAAGAATATAATATCCGTTTTAATAAACTAAAAGAAAAACAGGATAAATTAAAAAAAAATAATTTGTATGAAAGTAAGCAAGAAGTTCTTGGATATAGCAAAGCTGATTCAAAAGCCCTTTTAGTGTATTTAAATGATTTAGAACGTAAATTGGGTGTATTCGATAACCTTCTTGAAAAACTAGAATTATTTACAAATATTTTAAACGAAAGAAGATTTACATACAAAACCATTCAAATAGAAAGAGAGAACGGGTTTTATTTTAAGACTAGTAAAGGCAAAGTATTAGAATTAACTCAACTTTCCTCAGGTGAACAGCATGAGGTCGTCTTACTTTATGAATTAATATTTAATGCAAAACAAAATGTTCTCGTTCTAATTGACGAGCCTGAAATATCGCTTCATATTACTTGGCAAAAAGAGTTCCTTAATGATTTGTTGAGAATTATTAAAATTCAAAATATTCAAGTTGTAATTGCAACTCACTCGCCGTCAATCATAAATGATAGGTGGGATTTAGTCTATAATCTTGAAAAAGTTGATACCTGATGAGAAAACAGGATATTACATTTCAAGATAAACTTAATGAATTACATCTCGATATTTTGCATCCTAATAGTAAGGGAATCGTTTTTGTATTTTTAGAGGGCGAAAGCGATATAAGGTTTTTTAGAAAATTATTTAATTTAAGCAATTGTAAAGTTGAAACCATTCCAGGAGGTAAGTTTAAACTTGAAGAATGTGTTGAAAAATTGGTTAAAATTTACCCGCTTATTATCGGAATTAGAGACGCTGATTTTGTTCACCTGGGAGCAACAATATATAAAAAAGAAAATGTTTTTTTAACAGATTACCATGACATGGAAATGATACTTATTTCAGAGGACGAGGTATTCAGTTCATTAGTATTTGAATATACTGATTTACCAAAAGACAAACATTCCGAAACAAGAAATAACATTCTGTTTTCAATTGAGCAAATAAGCTATTTAAAGTGGCTTAATGAAAAAGAAAATTTAGAATATAAATTTGATGCAGGATTTCAAGACCTACTATCATTCGAAGGTCTTGAAATAGATTTTGATCAATATTTTACCAGAATTTTGTCTAAATCGCCTAATGCTAAAATTACTGATAAAACAATTATTCTAGATAAAATGAGGGTTTTGAAAGCTACTAATCCTAACCAATTACAATTATGCAATGGACATGATTTCATGAAAGCATTTTCACAATATATAAAACAAGATGGTGGTGTGAAAAATATCAACGACGAACATGTTGCAAGTTCCTGTAGAATGACTTTTACTTTTAACCATTACAGTCGGACAGGTTTGTATCTTAATACAAAAATTTGGGCAGACAAAAGCAAATGTGTCATTTATTAAGTAACGAAAGTGCTTTCGCCCAACTTAGGCCACACCCGAACAACCCCCCCCTAAAAACACAAACCCCAGCCCTCCACCTGCTCCAAATCCCACCGTGCCCCCCTTCTCCTACACCAAGAGAACGGAAAGCGTACCCGCGAAGTTCCCCGGCAGCCGCGATACTGAACACAGGCGAACCGGAAGGCGCCCCGGTATGATGCGGCATTCCGGTCACCTGTATGCTTTAATTTTGATGTGAAGCGGTTGCATGGGGGCATATTGGCGCCGTGGATTAATATTTAAAGAGTGATAAATGTGTGACGCCGACGATAGGACACGGATGACGCTGATGACGCGGATACGCGCGGATATCGTATCCGTGAAATCCGTCTGATCCGCGCAATCCGCGTTCCACGTCGTGGTAATTCTGCATTGTGCGCCTCGAAGCTAAAGCCAACACAACTAGACGCACTTGAACAAACCACCCCCCTCAT
>JAHIFK010000210.1 GCA_018900975.1 Methanobacteriota archaeon | reverse complement strand
TTCTGCAATAATAATAAAACATAAACCTTCAATATGTACCGTAGGAACTACGGGAATTTACGACCGTCAAGGACTTTCAATAAAGAGCCGATGCAGCGGTACGCTCCGTGGCTTTAGCCCGGAGTAGTTCACGTTGAATTTTCCTGAACCTATGGTCTTACCCTGGTACACGGCTTTCCAGGTGTAGTCTCCAGCCATCAGGGCTTTTGAGGTGAGGTAACCGCAGGCGTTCACCTCAGAAGGCGCTGATGGATCCACCGAGACCATTGCGCCTTTTACTCCGTATTTTTTGCCTTTGTACAGGGTCTGGAATCCCCACTGGTTCTTTGAAGCAAAAGTGTCGCGCACAGAAACGCCGTCCGTGGAATCGATAACAATCGTGGTCTGATTCGCGGTCAGCGTCTTGTTATCAAAAGTTACGTTTAGCATTACACGGTGCTCTCCTTTATCGAACATTTGCCTGAGCTTCTGACCTGAACCCGCATCTTTCCCGTCCACTGTCCAGTTGAACAGCGGCTTGTTGATGTTCTGGGTTGTTGCAGCGATCTCAAGCTCAGTACCATTCCAGACCACCCGGTCGCATCCGATGGAGACGGATGGGACCTTTGGTTTTTCCTGTGGCTGTTCCCTCCCCGAAAAATCCGGGACTCAGGGCGAAAGCGAAAATGAGCAGTAAAGCAAGGGTGGCAAGAGCTACCATGGCCACAGAAATATTTATTTTTTTTATCTTTATCCTGGGCTTAATGAATTTAATATTTTTTATTTTTTCTCTTATTTTGTCCTTAAGCAAGGTTCGATCTCCGATAGCCCTTAGAAGTAAAGCTGTATAAAGAGTTTATGCGGAATAAAGATTATAACCCATCCTGCCAATTCAGCCTCTCATGAAGCAGAAACTTACGGTTAACCTTGAAACCGACCTGAAATCCCCCTCAAACGTCTGGAAGTTCGGGAACGATATTGATACTGATGCCATAATACCTGGAAAATACCTGACAATAAACACGCCAGATGAACTCGCAAAACACGCTTTCGAGGGAGTACGCCCTGAATTTGCCCGCGGTGTAAAAGATGGGGACATAATTGTTGCAGGCTTCAACTTCGGTTGCGGCTCATCACGAGAGCACGCGCCTCTCGCTCTTAAGGGAGCAAAAGTAAAATGCATAATCGCAAAGTCATTTGCCCGAATATTTTTCAGGAACGCGATCAACATCGGACTTCCTCTGCTTGAATGCCAGGATACTGATAAGATAGAGGAAGGGGACCACATTGAAGTCAACTTCACCTCAGGGGTAATCATTAACACCGAAAAGGACCAGACCTATGAAGCAACGCCCTTGCCTGACTTTGTCCGGGGAATAGTGGATGCCGGCGGATTGATAGAATTCGCTAAGAAATTAGTTGATTAAAATATAAAAAAATGAGTAATAAGTTTTAAACTTATTACTGGTTTGACTCGTATCTTTTTAATATGCTTATGACCTGGTTCAGCAGGCTCTTTGATTCTGAGAGGTGCTTTGCTCCGATATCAGCCGCCTTGTCAAGGTTAGAATCCAGCGTCATCAGGTTCTCCTGCAGCAGGTATATCAGGTACATCATTACGCACCAGTACACGGAGAGAGCCAGGAAAGCGAAAATGCCTATGGCTATTAGCTGTTCATATATCAGATGGGTGGAACCCCCAAGTGGATCAAGTATATCAATTGCATCCTTGAAATTCAGAAGTATTACTACCCCAAATATGAGCGGTACTATTGTTGCAAGAATCAGACTCTGTTTGCTTAACTTCATTCAGTTTCCTCCAGGAGTTTCCTCCTCCCCATTATTAATGTTATTTATCTATTTAAGTATATCTAGAATTCAATCTAAAAATCATCTAATTTTCATCATTCCAAAGCTCAAACCCACAGCAAGCATTATATCAAGTCAGATTGATTAGGCACAACTAATATTGAGCTGGTAATATGAGATATCCACAAGGAACACCAACGCAGCCTGAGATAATCGCCGTGGCTATATCAAAACTCGAACTCAAACCAGGCGATGTGTTTGCGGATATAGGCTGCGGGAGCGGTTCGGTATCGATAAGCGCAGCAGGACTTGTAAGGCAGGTGTACGCCATAGATAACAGGGATGAAGCGATCAGCGCTACGGAAGAAAATATCAAAGAACACGGGATCAGGAACATCAGGGCTCTAAAAGGCGAGGCTTCAGCGCTTCTTTCTGAGCTTGACGTAGACTGCGCATTTGTGGGAGGAAGCAAGAACATAGAGACAGTGCTTGATCTAATAATGAGGAAAACCAGGAGGTTCGTTGTAAGCGCAGTGAGGCTCGAAACCGCTGCTTCAGCCATCAAGATAATGAAACAGAATGAAAGATTCATCGAATTGATACACATCCAGATATCAAGAGGGTATGAGCTTGCAGGCGGAACAATGCTTCGTCCTGAAAATCCTGTATTCCTGATAGTAGGAGGAAAACAATGCTGATCGGTGTTGGTCTTGGGCCCGGAAGTTCTGACCTTTTGACGCTGGCTGCTGTAAAAGCGTTGAAGGAAAGCACAAAGGTTTTTGTCCCAGGAAAACTGGCAGCAGACCTTGTCGCGCCTTATGCGAAAGCGCACGTCCTTGATTTTCCCATGATACAGGATAAAGCTGAATTAAGGAAACTGTGGGAAAGCAATGCGCGGATAGTTGCCGATGAAGCGAAAAAAGGCACGGTTTCATTTGCAGTTCTTGGCGACCCCAACTTCTTTTCCACCTTCTCGCACCTTCGAAGGACGCTTAAAGAAAAATATCCTGATGTTGAGGTTACAACAATACCAGGCGTGAGCGCGATAACCGCACAGGCTGCGCGCACGGATACAAGCATCGAGAGTTCATTTATCGTGAGCGACGGCTCACCCATTGAAACAAAAATATTGCTTAAGACAAGACATCCTGAAAAGACAAGAGATGAACTTGTTAAGGATGGTTTTGATGATTTTATTTATGCAGAACGCCTTTTCATGGAAAATGAAAAGGTGACCCGCGAAATCCCTTCCGAAGGTGATTATTTCAGCATCCTTGTTGCAGGAAAGAGGAGAGAGAATAAGGGGGGCAATAAAGCCGTATTTTTTGTTGGAGCAGGTCCGGGAAACCCTAAATATATAACAGTCAAAGGGCGTGAACTCCTTGAATCAGCCGACCTTGTAATGTACACGGGCTCGCTTGTGAACACCGATGTACTGAATTGCGTCCGCGGGGAAAAGCTGGACAGCCACGGCATGAAGCTTGAAGAAATAGTAAGTGTGCTTGCAAAGAACGTGAAAGCAGGAAAGACCGTGGTCAGGCTGCACAGCGGCGACCCTTCGCTTTATGGGGCTATAATCGAGCAGATAGACGGGCTTGAAAAATACGGGATAGATATTGAGATCATTCCCGGGGTCACATCGCTTTTTGCTTCGGCGGCGGCGCTTCAGACCCAGCTTACATTGAACGGCATCACTGAGACGCTGATCATTACAAGACCAGCCGGCGCGACGCTTGAGAAGGACTCGATAAAAGAACTTTCGCGTCACAATGCGACAATGGCAATTTACCTTGGAACACATAAGCTGAGGGAGATAATGGATGATGTGGCGTATCCCAGGGACACGCCTGCGGCAGTAGTGTACCATGCATCCTGGGATGACGAAAAGATAATCAGAGGTACAGTGGGAGATATCGCTGACAGGGTCGAAGAGCTCGGGATTGATAAGTCAGCAATGATAATTATCGGGAATGTGCTTTCGCCTGGGAACTTCAAGAGGTCGCACCTGTATGGCTGAAATTGCAATTATTGCCTTCGGGCGCGGTCTCGATGGCGCAAGGAAGATACAGGGATTCATAGGTGGAGAGATTATCCCATACACCAGGGATGCGTTCAAACATGCTTTTAAATTTGATGCTGTTATTGCTGTAATGGCAGCAGGTATAGCTGTAAGGAATATTGCGTCTCTTGTTCGCGATAAATGGGAAGACCCCGCGGTCGTGGTCGTGGATTCAGGGCTGAACTTCGCGATTCCTATACTTGGCGGGCACCATGGCGGGAACGAACTTGCACGAAGGCTTGAAGGTATGGGGATAATTCCTGTAATAACGACAGCCACAGAGGTCATGGGAAAGGTATCTGTTGAGAGCATTGCAAAAGCCCTTGGAAGCAGGATAGTTAACAGGGATTCCACAAAAAAAGTAAATACTGCCCTTCTTGAGAAGGATATTGAAGTCCTGTGCGTTAAGGGTCCGAAAATACTGCTTGTGGACGATGATGTAACAATTCTAAAGAGAAATGGGCTGGTCGTTGGTATCGGGACGAACCGCGGCGTCAGCACAAAAGAAGTGACTGAGGCTGTATCCAGCGCGCTTTCGGAAGTGGATGCCGGGATCGATGATGTAAAATGCTTTGCATCAGCGGCGCTTAAAAATGATGAAAAAGGCATCATAGAGGCTGCCGCATCATTTGGAAAAGAGGTTAAGTTCGTTCCCCACGAGATTATCAACTCGATCAAAGCCCCGACGAGTTCAAAGGCTAAAGCCATTGGATTGAATGGCGTGTGTGAACCTGCCGCTCTTGCCCTGTCTGAAGAAAAGGAACTGCTGCTTAAAAAAAGGATATACGGAAATGTCACTATCGCGATCGCAAGGTAAACTGTACATCGTGGGCATAGGCCCGGGCGGTACGGAACATCTTACAAAAAAGGCTGAGAACGTGCTCCTGAGCTCTGAATACATAATCGGCAACGGCACATATCTTGACCAGATAGCGCCTGTCATAAAAAACATAAAGCTCATAAGGAGCGGCATGGGAGGCGAGGTGGAGCGCGCGAAAAAAGCCGTCGAACTCTCGCGTGAACACATAGTTTCGATCATCAGCGGCGGGGATGCCAACGTGTACGGGATGGCTGGTCTTGTGCTTGAAGTTGCGCAAAAAGCAGGCGATATAGAGATCGAGGTTATACCTGGTGTGACCGCTGTAAGCGCGGCAGCTTCTCTTCTTGGGGCGCCGATAGTGAACGATTTTGCTGTGATAAGCTTAAGCGACCTGCTGACCCCGATGGACGTGATAGCAACAAGGTTCAAAAGCGCTGCAGAGGCGGATTTTGTGATCGCCATATATAATCCGAAGAGCAGGAACAGGAAGGAGAATTTTGGAAAAGCGATCGGGATAATCAGGCAATACAGGAACGATGATACTCCGGTCGGTATTGTTAAAAGTGCGACCCGGGAAGGAGAGACTGTCATTGTCACAACGCTTGGGAAAATAATGGATTACAATGACATTATCGATATGAGCACGCTTGTGCTTGTGGGGAACAGCGAGTCAAAATTGTGGAATAACAGAATAATAACCCCAAGGGGATACCAGAGAAAATATGAATACTAAATTCGGCGCACGGACAAAAGAAGCCATTGAGATCAGCGAAAAGAGCAGGGCAATAGTGCGAAGTTTCGTGAAAGGGGACTCGCCCGAAGACAGGATACGGCAGCGCTGCGTGATCGCCACGGGCGACCTGGCGTTTGCCGACCTTATGCGGTTCAGTGACGGATCAATAAAGGCAGGCATCGAAGCGATAAAGAGAGGCGCGACCATATTCACCGACATCAGGATGGCGCAGGTGGGCATCACAAAGCGCGGGCACAAATGCGAAGTGAGGTGCGTGCTTGATGCGGGAGAAGAGATGGCGCATAAGACTGGAATGACAAGGACATCGGCGGGATTTGCGGCGCTTGAGAAAGAGCTTTCAGGCGCTATAATCGTGATAGGGAACGCGCCTTCTGCCGTGCTCACCGTATGCGAGATGATAGAACGGGGGCTGAAACCTGCGCTTCTTGTGGCTACACCTGTGGGTTTTGTGAATGCGGCTGAGTCGAAAGAGGCTGTAAGGGGGCTTGAAGTGCCGTCAATCACATGCGTGGGGACAAGAGGAGGGACGCCGGTGGCGGTTGCAGTGGTGAATGAGCTGGTGGAAATGGGATATAAATGAAACGGTTTAAAGATGTTCACGATCGGCAGATTCGATTAACAATCGAGCGACAGCAACATATTGAGACTGACCATCCTGAAATGTCAGGACAGATTGGTAAAATACAGGAGACTCTAATAAGCCCGGATGTGATTGTCAAATCAAGAACCATTCGTCATCGGTTAAGAGAAAAACCGTACGATAGGACACGGATGACACAGATGACACGGATGCGCGCGGATCCGTGTAAATCCGTCTGATCCGTGTTATCCGTGTTCTCGGTTTAAACTAAAC
>JAHIFK010000209.1 GCA_018900975.1 Methanobacteriota archaeon | reverse complement strand
CTTCCCTGGATCAGATTTGTTATTCGGAATTTAAGGGTTATAGTTCTACTATGTAAAATAGGTTTATATTGATATGCCCTGTTTTCAAGCCCTCCGCTTTTTTATAATAACTATTATAATAATCAAACATAAAAACACTGAAGCCCCAATTATGTAGTTCCACTGCGTTCTTTCCACTATTATTGCGACCTCTTTACCGTGAAAGCTGCGGAATTGCCCATCCACATGGCAATATATGCAGTCGCTGCTTTTTTTATTGATATGCGAGGGGTCTGACTGAAGAGGGCGCGGGTTTCCCCAGGCTTTTCTTATTATATCATCTTCCTGTATATGGCAGAACACGCAGTCCTTCGAGTCAGGCATGACGTCAGCCGGTGCGTTCCAGTGATATGGGTCGCCCCTGCTGAGGACACGCCCGGTATAATTGCGTGCATTGAACGCAAAAAACCCGCCTGTTATGTCCATTTTCCTGACAGTTATCAGTTTACCTCTTATTAATTCTTTCACATGACAGTCCTCGCAGATATTGAGCGTGGGGGATGTGTGTTCCAGCATGCTCACATGGCATACAGGGCAGCTTTCATTGAGCCTGCCAGGACCTTTTTCATTGGCGTTGTCCCCTTCTCCCAGTCAAGGCTGTCGTGCACGAAGCCGGGTGAAAATGGCTTTTGGATGTGCTTACCGTTCGAGAACGTGGTATTATAATGGCAATTATCGCAAGAATTACCCGTAAGCCCGTGTCTAATCTTATGGCATGAGGTGCATTCTTCTGCAATGGATGTGGGAATTGAAAAATAAAAGAATAATATTAAAATAATCACAAATAATTTCTTTATTGCAATCAAGCTTACTTAAAACTTTAATTTGATAATCTTTTCTAAATGGATCGAAGTCCCGATAATATGAGCGTCTGCTATACAGAAGCTTTAATATGAAATGTAATGTATCCTATTATGGAGGTATAAAGGGAAATGATATTCATGTGCAGTACTTATGTACCGTTCTCGCTGACACCCGAAGATCTCAAAGAAATGGCAGAAAAGAGCGGGATGTTCTGGTGCACCTCATGCAAGAAGACCTTCCTGAAAAAAGGCGCGACCAAATGCCCGAACTGCGGGTCAGATAAAATAAAGCCAAGGGCAGCATAAAATAAAATAGCAAATATCGCAAGGATTCCCGTCTCATCTTTGTAAATGGTTCAGGATGAATCAAAGGGGTTCATTCACACCGGGACCGCAGAGTGGGTCGACAAAACCAAAGTGACCTGAATAGTGTGCCAATTCTATTAATGATATGGTGAGATAATTATATTTAAGATGAAAACCATGGATAAAATTATTTATTTCCATCGCAAAAGGGTTTATTTTTTGATTGCCCGCAACGGCATAATGAGCATTTTTCATTAACAGTATATTCTTTTCCCGATACCCAATCGATCGGGATGCCTTTGCAGTCGCAATTTATCACATATTCTATTATTGGGATTTTCCCGAAGACTATGTATGGCCCATTTTTGCTAACCTTTATATTGAAATCATCTGCTGGTTCCATATTCTATTTCTCCAATGTACCTTTTTTGGCTACCTTCCTTTTCATCCAGGTATGCATAGATCTTACAGGTCAATATGAGGGTTCAGGTCGCACCCTGTGCAGGGAAGGCACATGGTCTCTGCAACACTTGCATCCAGACTGTATTTATCCAGTATCCTTCTTGACATCTCAGCCAGCTTCAGCAGCCTTTCCTTTGTAGGGCGCTCTGCCTCCAGTTCCCCGAACCTCAGGGGATGCACGCCCACTGCCCTTATTATTGGAATTACTCCCATCGCTGCAAGCTCTTCATAGTATTTTTCAACGGTTTCGTCGGTCTCACCAAGCCCCACTATGAAATTCGTGAACACGCGGTTCCTGCCAAAGAACTTTACCGCATCTTTCAGGCAGTCGAGTGTGAAATCAAGAGGCGGCTTCTTGCAGTATTTGTCGTAGAGTTCCCTGTCCATGGTCTCCACATTATATTTTATTTCGCTTGCCCCGGCATCTTTTAATATGCGCGACGAGTCCTTTGTGGGATAGACTGACACGCCGATTGGAACTTTGTATTTCTTCAGCTTTTTTACAAGGTCAGCCGCCCTTTCAACTTCTTTTTCTGGTGAGACCTCAACACCAGAAGTTATCGAGATACCTTTCATGTTACCGAGCCTGTGCGCTTCTTCAACGAGCGCCAGAAGCTCATCTGTGGATTTTACTTTTCCATTGAGCTTGGGGACAGGACAGAATTTGCAGTCATAGATGCACCGCTCGCTCATTGTTATGTACGCCTGCTCAGGACAGTGGATAAGTTCGTCCTCAATAGTCCCTCGTACAAGCTCTTTCCCCCCTTTTAATATCACGATGTCGCCGTTATCCCTGACAGCACGCAGGGGTGAGCCATCATCTACAACCAGTCTCACTCTGTGTTTTCCCGACCTTAAGAAAAAAGCTTTGCCTCCAGCGCCAGGTCCCGCAGTCGGTACGGTGAGCCTGCCAAGCAGTGAGGGGTCGATATCCACAGCCCCTATAGAGATAAGCTCTGCCTTTATCCTGGCGTTCATTTTCATAATTCAAAGATACCTTTTTGATACTTAAATACTGTGCATAATCGATGGTGTAAAATACTTTGGGGTTAGAATTCAAAAAACCGCAGATACGCTATCACAAATCCGCGTTTATCAAGGCCCGAAACCCTGCGGGTTCTCGACTCCGCACCCACGTATGCCCTGCAGGGCATACGTGTATACGCCGGCTCCGAAAGCTACGCTTCTCGACTTGGTACCCACGTATGCCCTGCGAGGGCATACGTGTATGCGCCCTCCAGAGGCGCGACTCTGGAGGCTCGTGACTCTGGGCGCTATTATCTGCGGTTTCTTATTTTCAAATATTTTATGATAGCCCACAACACCAAACTTTTTGACACTCTCGCATAGTCTGGCATTACTTCAAAGTAACTTAGCTTCAAGGGTTATCATCTAATCGCTTTTTCATTTTTCTTTTTATTAGGATAGTGACAATGATAAAGGCAGTGATATTCATAGCGATTGAAATTGTCGGGGATTTGTTATTACTGTAGCCTATGCCTCTAATGGCTATTTCTTTTGATTTATTTGCATTTTGAATAGCGGTATTAAACTTGGATATTGAATGATTTTGTCTTGCTGCAGCTAAATATGCACTAGCATTGTCCCGATTTTGTATTGCTTTTGAGTCTCCATTCTTTATTTGACCCTCTAACACTTCAAGATGATTGTTAGCATCATCAATTGACTTATAAGATTCCATCTCCTTTTTATTAATTTGTTTAGCTGCTAAACTCACATTTTCACTATAATTAGCATACAGCAATTTTGATAATTGCTTATTATTGCTTTCAATTAATGGTTTACTTTGATAATAAATTGCATGGGGACTGTATATAACACTCCACACAAGGTCGTCTTTTCGGTTATCGATCATTTTTATAAGTTCATCGTTATAATCTTTAAAATCCCCCACAATTCCATTATAAGCATAATTATTTTTGAGGTTGAGTGTATATCTTCCCCCATCAATAATCTTTTCTGGAAGCTCGTCACGACTTAAAATTTCACACTCTCCTGAAATAAGCAAGCCTGGTACGCTCCATACTTTAATCCATCCAGCCTTTTTGATTATCCTTATTGGTTCCTTAAATTCTCGTTTTTCTGAGAGCTTATTTGAGAGTTTATCCGCTATGAAACCCTCACTTTCATCTGTAAAGTCATAGTATCCACATATTAAATCTGATATTACATTTGATTTTATTAAATAAGCCTCTTCTGTAATATCTCCCGATTTAACCATCTTAATGGCATCTTTGCCCCTGAAAATTTCTCTCATTGCTTGCTCATCAAATACCCCCTCGTTTCTGATAATTGGAATAACAATATAATTATAGCCATCCCAATATTGATAAAAATCAACTGCTTTATAGTTATCAGAGAAATATATTTCTTTATTTTGATATATCATCGAATCTGTAACGTTAGCCGTTTGATTGTTGTCAAAAAGTTCATTACTATAATCGCCACGTTCTCCTTCCATTTGTTTTGATTCTTCAATTTCACGATTTACAAAGTGTAGTCTTTCACTTCGATTCAAAACCACAATTTTGGTATTTATTTCTTTACTTAAATCACTATAGGCTCTTATTATACTGTTTTCTTTTTGGATAGTATCATCATTAAGAACCTGAGATAAATTTATCGTGATATTGTTTTTCTTAAGGTCTCTTACTAACTCTTTTAAAGAATTATTGTCTAATTCTTCTTTAAAACTAAGTGCCCCATCTATATAACCATTGGAAATTAAGATAATTTGTTTTGACCCAGTAGCATTATATAATATACTCTTTGTTTCATTAAAAGCTTGATAAATGTTGTCACCGTTGTTGTTTCTGCCCGGTATATCATTGATTTGTCGGGGTGTAGATTGAAGAAACTCTCTTAAATCTGAATAAGTCAAATTAGTTTTATTAATAGTTGAATTACCATAACCATAGGCTATTATTGATATATTGCTCTTTACGGTATTTTTGAAGCCTTCTTGAACGTTTGATCTAATATAAAACAAATGCACATCATCCAAACCCTTTGAATAATCTAACAAAATTACAACATTATCTTCCAAAGTTACATTTATTTCTGTTTCAGCTACACTATTAAATGGCAAGAGTGATAAAAACAATAAAGCTACTATTATATTTCTAAGGGCAGTAACCATGTTTCGACCTAATATATTAATTAGTGAATCAAATATAAAGATGTATCTAGGTATTATATTAATTAAAGTGATAACTTCAAATTAATTCGTAGTTAAAGATATATTTATCAAGTATTCAGTTAATCTATCCAGCAGGTGAAAGAAAATGAAAAATAAATCATTGATCTTGATGGTCATAATATCTGTAGCCGCAGCAGCAGTTCTTAGCGGCTGTATCAATCCCGACAACGGGGCGGACAGTGGGGGAAAAACCGGAGGTAATGCCTCTGACATAATAGTATCCCAGTTCGAATCAACGCAGGAGTTAAAGAAATTTTCATCTGCAAAAGAGATCAGGGAATTTCTAAAAGCCAGCGCTGCCAGTTCAGGTTACGACCAGTATGGGTGGGGAGGTAATTTCGGCGGTTTCATGCGAGAAGAAATGTTAGTTACAGGCGCAATGGATGGCGTTGCAATCCCAGAGGCGATGCCAGCGGCGACTTCTGCTCCCATGAAAACCGGGGCTGGTGAATCCGGCGCAGTGGATTATTCAACTACGAACATTCAGGTAGAAGGCGTGGATGAGGCGGATTTTGTAAAGAATGACGGAAAGTTCATCTACGTCCTTGCGCAGAACAAACTTGTCATAGTCGATGCATTCCCCGCGGCTGAGGCAAAGACGCTTTCTACGACAACGATAGACGGCAGACCCTCTGATATGTTCATAAACGATGACCGGCTCATCGTATTCACACAGGATGAAGCTCAGGTAATGGTAATTCCTGAGTACGATTACAGGCCCATGCCAAGGTACACCCAGAAGACGAATGCTCTGATCTATGATATCTCTGATAGGAAAAAACCTGTTCAGGTATCCAATTTCAGCATCAATGGCAACTACTTCCAGTCACGGATGATTGGTGACTATGTCTATTTCATAGTGAAGGATAGCGTTTATTATTACAACGAATTCGTGGACGTGCCATCAATAAAGCGTGGCTCTGTTAAAATAATGTCACCAGATGTCTATTATTTTGACAACCCTGAGCAGAATTTTGTATTCCATACGATCGCGTCCGTGAACATCAAGTCAGAAAAGATCAACGCAAAGTCCTTCATGATGGGCTACTCGGATAACCTGTATGTGTCAGAGAACAATATTTACATCACATATAAAAAGAACATGCCTGTCCGGTATTACGAAGCGCAGCGTGAGGAGAGGTTCTACAATGTGATAGTTCCGCAGCTTCCAAATGATGTGCAGGAAAAGATATTCGCCATAAGGGACAGCAATATTGCCTCATCTGAGAAGTGGGAAAAAATATCCTCGATACTGGAAGATACCTACAACACCATGACTGAAAACGAAAAACAGGATTACGCCAGGAATGTTGAAAAAGCAGTCGAGGAATATGAGACAAAGCTAGCACAGGAAAGAGATATAACTGTAATCCAGAAGATAAATGTCAACAAAGGCGATATACAGTATAAGACGAAAGGAGAGGTGCCCGGCAGCCTGCTCAATCAGTTCTCGATGGATGAATCCGGTGAAAACTTCAGGGTCGCTACCACGTCCCAGATATGGACTGGCAGGGTGTCAAAGCAGTATAATAATGTCTATGTGATGGACAAAGACCTTGGAATTACAGGGAAACTTGAGGAGATAGCGCCTGATGAGAGGATATACTCTACGCGATTCATCAGTAACAGGCTTTACATGGTGACTTTCAAGCGCATCGACCCGCTCTTTGTGATAGATCTTTCAGACCCGAAAAATCCGAAAATACTCGGTGAACTCAAGATACCAGGGTTCTCCGACTACCTGCACCCATACGATGAGAACCACATCATCGGAATTGGCAAGGAGACAGGCGATAACCAGTGGGGCGGCACCTCAATAAAGGGTGTGAAGCTTTCATTGTTCGATGTGTCTGATGTCAGTAACCCGAAACAACTTGACAAGTACGAAATAGGCGCTTCAGGTACGGATTCTGAGGCTCTGCGTGACCACAAGGCATTCCTGTTCGACAGGAAGAAGAACCTGCTTGTGATCCCCATAAGGGAAGTCACAGAAAAACCCAGATATGATAACAGGGGCTACTACATGCAGAATGTATGGCAGGGCGCGTATGTCTTTAACCTCACCCCGCAGGACGGGTTCAAGCTCCGAGGAAAGGTCTCCCATCTGGATGCCTTAGAGGAAGATAGGTACTACTGGAATTCTCCAGGCGCAGTTCGAAGGTCGATGTATATGGATGACGTGCTGTACACAGTGTCAGCGCAGAAGATAGAGATGAACAGTCTTCTCAACCTCAGTGCGATAAACAGCATTGACCTGCCGTTTGAGAGGAATATGTACTATCAATATGGGTGGAAGTGAACCGGGCTTTATTGAACATGTAATAGTGGCCTTGTGTCAGGCCACAGCTCTTATTTTTTTTTATTTACTTTTTTACTTACACATGAGTAAGGTCATTAGGGTGAGCAAGCAAGTCATCGACAAATACCTGTTTGCCTGTCCTGGTCATGTATAGTCTGACCCACCAGAGTGCCATTACCGGAGATAAAATACACAATGATATAATTAAACTTATAATGGACCAGATATCAGTTATAACCGGGATAAAGTTCATGATCATGTCAATTATCGCAAAAACAAAAGCCACAGCGAACGTGACAAGTATGAGTAGAACCACATCGAACATATTTTTTTTGAAAAAGTCAATACCGGCAATAATCCCTTCGACCGGACCGAGGGATTCTATCACAAGGGCATACCTGAAGGCTGCCAGCACAACGCTGAGTATTAATAAATAGATCATCAACAGCAAAAGCCCGATCAATAGCAATAAGCCCGCACTTGCATTTTCTGAAGGCTGGCTGAAATCCATGCTCTTAATTCCAGGTACCAGGAATACAATGCCTGCAAAGAAAAGCAGCTGAACCATGGTCTCGGCAAGGAACAGGTTCACAACGTTCTTTTTTCCAGCTTCCATCATCGTGGAAAGCCGGGATTTTCCGGTTTCGTTCGCCTCTCTTGCCATGCCAATGGCTCCTGATGTGAAAAAAGATGCGATAAAAATGAGGATCAAAAAGCCGATAATTGCAAGGACAGCGATTTCATAAACATGCTGGGAAAGGGTTGAAACGAACGCCAAGGCGAGAGCTTCAGGATCACTATATTCATTGAATGAAAACGAGCCTAAAATTGTTAAAAAACCGATGACAGCTATTATAAGAGCCACCACTAATAAAAAAAATATATTAAGGATAAAAGGTGCACAAAGATTGAGATTCTTAGTATACGTTTCAATGCCATTGCTTAGTATTTTACCTATATCTTCCGCCATTTTAAACCCTCTTCATTATTTAATTTATTTGATCAGTTAACTATTTAACGAGATTGTCGTTTTACCGCATTAATATTTTCCCTCAGTAAACAATTTACCTTTACAGTTACATATAGTCCATTCCAATGCAATACAGAACCTCAGCCCGGGCATTCGCTCCATCCCATATCTCAGGAATTTTCATAATTGACATAAAGAAAGACCCCATTCATTCCGGCTCAATGGGCGCAGGAGTGTGCCTTGAGGACGGCGCGGTCACATCAGTTCACCAGGCGCATGAAACTACCATAAAAATAAACGGAGCTGTCAGCGAAGCAGCCACTACGCTATCTGCGATAAGACTCCTGACCACAAAGCATGTCCTTGTGGATACCCAACTTGGCATCCCGGTCAGCGCCGGGTTCGGGGCAAGTGCGGCCGGGGCTCTTAGCGCTGCGCTGGCTGTGAACGAAGCTCTCTCCCTGGGTCTAACATTCAACGACCTTGCGAATGCCGCGCATGTTGCAGAT
>JAHIFK010000208.1 GCA_018900975.1 Methanobacteriota archaeon | reverse complement strand
ACCAGCATTTTCAGCCAGAGTCCTGGGGATGATTTCAAGCGCCTCGGCAAATTTTGCGACGGCCAGCTGTTCCCTGCCTATTAATGTGGTTGAGTATTCTCGCAGGCGCAGCGCCAGTTCAACCTCTGGCGAACCGCCACCTGCTACAAGTGTCTCATCTTCGATCGCAACTCCAACCACACGCAATGCGTCATGAAGAGCACGCTCAGCTTCATCCACCACGTGCTCGATCCCTCCGCGAAGAATAATAGAGACTGCTTTGGGGTTGTGGCAGCCGGTAACATATGTCATTGCCTCATCACCGATCTTTTTCTCTTCTACAAGATCTGCTTTTCCAAGATCAGATTTGCTGATTTCCTTTAGACCTGTCTGTATCTTTGCACCGGTTGCGCGTGCAAGTTTTTCCATGTCGCTTTTCTTTACGCGCCTTGCTGCGTATATGCCTGCTTTTGCAAGATAATGCTGTGCAATGTCATCGATTCCCTTCTCAACAAAGACCACATTCGCGCCGCTATCGATCACTTTGCTGACCATGTCATGCAACATCTGTTCTTCCTGGTCAAGGAATAACTGGAGCTGGTCAGGTGTTTTTATTGAGATCTCGGCATTCACTTCTGTCTTTTTTATCTCGAGGGCTTCGGCAAGCAGAAGTATTCTGGCATCATGGACCTTCTTTGGCATGTTGGTATGGACTCTTTCCTTATCGATTACCATGCCTTCGATAAGCTCTGATGCTTCTACACTGCCACCCACTTTCTTTTCAATTTTGATCTCTTCAATATCTGCTGTATATTTGCCATTCTCTTTATCAACCACCGCTAATATGGCATTTACCGCCAGGCTTGCGAAAACATCCCTGGACGCTTCAGATCCTTTTCCGGTAATCGCTGTTACAGCGATTTTTAATAATAAATCCTTATCTTCCAGGGTCACTGGTTTTGTAAGGGTTTTAAGGATCTCTTTTGCTTTTGCCGAAGCAAGCCTGTATCCGCTGACTATTACTGTTGGATGCACACCCTGTTCTAAGAGTTCTTCAGCATTCTTTAAGAATTCTCCTGCAAGCACTGCTGCCGTTGTTGTGCCGTCCCCGACCTCATCATCCTGGGTCTTTGCGACTTCCACTATCATCTTAGCTGCCGGATGCTGGATGTCCATTGTCTGGAGAATGGTGGCGCCATCATTTGTGATTACGATATCCCCCAGCGCGTCCACGAGCATTTTATCCATACCCTGTGGTCCTAGAGTTGTCCTGACCGCTGCAGCGACTGCCTTTGCAGCTATGATATTGTTATGCTGCGCTTCTCTTCCTTTTGTTCTTTGACTGCCTTCTCTTAGAATATAGATCGGCTGTCCTGCTAATTGTCCTGCCATAACTAACCTCCCAAAATTTTATTTCATTCAAATCTATACGAGCAAAACCCCTACATATTAATAAGTCTATAAGGTATTAATAATTAGCGGAAAGGTTGGTGGAATGTATATCGTAGTACAGGCTGATGTCTCAAAAGCTGATGATGTTGATCGACTTATCGGTAGAACTATTGAAAAATTCGGGAGGCTTGACATACTTGTTAACAATGCGGGAATCTACAGATCACATCTTGCCCATGAGACGAGCGAGGAAGAATGGGACGCGGTAATCGATGTAAATCTGAATGGGGCTTTTCTCTGCTCAAAGCGTGCCATACCCGCGATGCTAAAAAACGAAAATGATATAATAAAGGGCAGGATTATTAACATTTCATGCAGTGGTTAAACAATCTCATGATCCTGGAGCATATACAGTATAATTTCTCCATGGTTAAAAAAAAGGCGATATATCTGCGGGAACTGTTTGTAGATTTCTTTTATAGCAACATTTTCGCTGAAAAAATCCTCAAAATCCCTGGCTTTGCCTATCATTAACACATCTCTCCACCCTTCCTTTCTCTTACATTTATTTGCTTTCATCACATAACCAGCAGCTTCAATTCGTTCCAGATATGCTGATAGATTGTTATTTTTTATTCTTATCTTTGTTTTACCATTGATGAAGCCAATCTCTTTCATTCACTCCTCACTTAACCCGTTCTTTCCCCTTAAAAGAATATATAGCACTTCACAGATAACCTTCTTATGGCTCGGTCTAAAGCCACCTCTTCTTTCATCGCTAATATGGGAATCTCCTGTTTTGGTTCTTATGCTTAAAAGGGATTCAAGCCCGGGAGGGAACCAAATCCATAGATATTCCGAACACAATTTTACCTGTGTTTGGCATTTATATATCATTTAAGCCATGGGGTTTCCATGAGCCCAAAAATGATGATCACCCGGTTTACTCTCCATTTTAATTTGGGCACATACTCTATACCATAATTTTATCGTAAATTTACTCAACCTTTACTGGTGTTTTCTTCTTAATTTCTGTCTTTGGCATCTTTATCTCAAGAACTCCATTATTATATGAAGCCTTGGAATTGTCAGAATCTACTGGAGATGGTAGAGATATTGCACGAAAATAGCTTCCGCTTCTTCTCTCTTTATATACATAACCTTTCTCTTGTTTTTCTTCTTCATGTCTCGTCTCAGCTGAGATCTCAAGCTTATCTTCAGTGATATTGATTTTGATATCTTCTTTCTCCAGACCAGGCATTTCTGCCGTAGCTATAATTTCTTTATCTGTCTCAACCATATCGACAAATGGTTTCCTGATGTTAGCAAAAGGTCTTTCATATTTT
>JAHIFK010000207.1 GCA_018900975.1 Methanobacteriota archaeon | reverse complement strand
GAAGAAAAACTGATCCGTGAAGCTTCTGAGAAGGTAATAAAAAGCGGTGCTAACGCTGTATTCTGCCAGAAAGGTGTGGATGACACCGCGCGCTATTTCCTCGCAAAAGCCGGTATTTTCGTTACTCACAGGGTTAAGAAGAACGACCTGCTGAAGTTATCAAGAGCCACAGGCGGAAAGATTATCACGAGCCTTGATGAGATGTCCCCTGATACCCTTGGGCAAGCCGGGCTTGTGGAAGAGAAAATGGTCGGTAATGGCGAGATGATATTCATTACCGGATGCAAGAACCCTGACACTTATTCTATATTACTGCGCGGCGGGACCGAGCATGTTGTGACAAGCCTGAACAGGGCAATGCATGATGCTCTTCGCGTGGTAGGTGTGACAATAGAGGATGGAAAGCTTGTAGCAGGCGGGGGATCGCCAGAGATGGAACTGTCACTGAGACTTCGTGAGTATGCTTCCACCATGTCAGGAAGGGAACAACTCGCAGTGACCAGATTCGCTTCTGCAATGGAGATAATCCCCAAGACACTTGCTGAGAATGCAGGACTTGATGCCATTGATATGATTGCGGCGCTTCGAACACAGCATGAGCAGGGGAACAAATACGTTGGTCTTGATGTGTATGAAGGCAAACCCGTTAATATGCTGGAAAAGGGCGTTATTGAACCCCTCCGTGTGAAGACCCAGGCAATTGCATCCGCAACCGAAGCAGCAACAATGATACTTCGCATAGATGACGTAATATCATCTGCAAAGGATGCAAACCCAAAGAAAAAGCCAAATATGTCAGACCTTGATTAGGTTCCTGATAATTTTATTTCTTTAAGGGTCTCATATATTGGACCGCTGGGCGTAAGTGTGCTCTTCTTCAGGCTTATGGAGGACACACTGAAGGTTCCGAGGTCCACATTCCCTATATTTTTTATTTTTTCCGTAAGTTCTGTGCTGTTTACAGGCTGTTTGACACGCGCAATTGTAGCGTGTGGGGTAAAATCGTCTTCCTTTTTGAACCTGAACTCGGAAAGCGCCTTTTCGACATTGAGGTGCAGAGTATCAAAATCGCCTTGCGCCCCAAGCCAGACGACCCTCACATAAGAGGGCTTGGGGAACACACCTATTCCTTTTATCCCTGCTTCGAAGGGTTTGCACCTGATCTGCGACAGTGCAGACGCGATAGGTTCAACTTTGTTTTCATGGATATCTCCGAGAAATTTAAGAGTTATGTGGACAAGTCCAGGTTCGACAAGCCTGACACCCGGCATTTTCATCTCGGAGCCTAAACGTTTGATTTCAGGAATGAATTTCTCAGGTAATTCCACTGCAATAAATGCCCGGATCATGTTGTCCTCATAAATTATCTTTTTTGTTCAATTTATAGGTATATGTATTGGTATAAATGCTC
The DNA here is from genome assembly GCA_018900975.1 of Methanobacteriota archaeon. Taxonomy (GTDB): domain Archaea; phylum Halobacteriota; class Methanosarcinia; order Methanosarcinales; family Methanoperedenaceae; genus Methanoperedens. Next base: position 5,424 of record JAHIFK010000207.1, on the reverse strand, counting down.
TGCCATTTCAGCCTGCATTCTTTATCGAAATAACAGGCCTGTTAGCCCCGATCTTGCACGCGTCCGTACATTTCATGCAGGCAAAGCAGTCAGGATGTTCGATAGTCATGCTTTTTCCTGTTGAGGAGCTTGCGATACCAAGATGGCACGAACTGTGGCATTTCTTGCAGTTTTTGCATTCTTCTATTGAGACGTGAAGGATCTTGTTCTTTGACAGAAGCGACTGCGCATATCCCACTGGACAGAAACCGCACCAGGTCCGCGGCATGAATATTATACCAAGCGGTATAGAGATCAGCAAGGTCGTCACTATGCAGATAAATACAATGAATCCTCCGACTGACGCGAGTTTATCCTGGGAGATAAGGAACGGGTTTTTTCCCAGAAGGACTATGAGGAACATTGTGCGTGATTATGCCGTACAACGCAACAGCAAAGATGATCGAACTCACAGCGAACGATGTTAACTGGATCTTTTTTCTTATTTTTGAATATTTTTCCATACATGCCTCTTTATTGTTATGTCGCGAACGACACAGGCTTCGATACTGTAAAGCATGGTATTTATAGGTTTTGCCAAAACTACGCACAACTTATTAGAAAAGCTTAATACCTTCTTTTTCTATTCACATAAGGTGATGTATTCTGCCAAAAAGAGCTTTAATCAGTGTTTCTGACAAGACCGGCGTAGTTGATTTTGCAGCGGATCTAGAAAGGATGGGTTTTGAAATAATCTCTACAGGCGGGACATCAGGGGTTCTTAAAAAAGCCGGCATCAAGGTAACGGACGTTTCAGATATCACAGAGTTCCCTGAAATAATGGACGGCAGGGTAAAAACGCTTCATCCCAGGATACACGGGGGGATACTTGCAGTTAGGGACAACCCGCTCCATGTTAAAGAGGCAAAAAAACAGGCCATCAAGTATATTGATATTGTAGTAGTAAACCTGTATCCTTTTGAGAAAACAATAGCCGATAAGAACGCGACGCTTGAGGAAGCTATTGAAAATATAGATATTGGTGGACCAGCTCTTGTCAGGGCTGCGGCAAAGAACTACCGACACGTGGCTGTGATAACCGACCCAAATGACTATTCTCTGGTCATAAAAGAGCTTGACAACGGGGATATCAGCCTGAAAACAAAAGAGAGTCTTGCTGTTAAGGCATTCAGGAGAATAGCTGATTACGATTGCGCCATTGACACATACCTGAGCGAACGGCTTGCAGATGAGGACATCCTGCGCCTCTTATTCGTTGATGGGGAAACTCTAAGGTACGGAGAGAACTGGCACCAGACTGCAAAGTTCTATAAAGAGCCGGATGTCAGCGGACCATCCATAGCTAATGCAAAACAACTGCACGGAAAAGCGCTTTCGTATAACAACTATGTTGACGCTGAAAGCGCGCTTAATATTACGCTTGAGTATAAGGACAAGATCGCTGCGGCAGTGGTCAAGCACACGAACCCGTGCGGGTTCGCGACAGGGAAAACGCTTATAGAAGCTCTCTCCAGGGCATGGGATGGCGACCCAGTATCATCTTTCGGCAGCATTATATGCCTGACCCGCAAACCCGATCTTTCAACCGTCGAATTCTTGAAAGGAAGGTTCGTGGAATTGATCATCGCGCCGGGATTTGATGAAGGCGCACTTCTCTTCCTGAAAAACAAAAGCAAGGACATTCGAATCCTTGAACTTCCAATGGATAACGGAGAACCTCTCCCTAACACATATCATTACATAGCAGGGGGTATGCTGGTCCAGTCGAGGAACAGGGGTTTGTATGAAAAATGGGACATTGTAACAAAGACTGCTTTCCCTGAAGAAAAACGCAGACTTGCCTTGTTCGCTATTGCTGCGTGCAAGCATACCAAATCCAATGCCGTTGTAATCGCGCGGGAGTATGAAAAAGGCTGTTTCCAGATACTTGCCATAGGAGCAGGTCAACCCAACCGCGTGGACGCTATCAAGAAACTTGCTGCCACAAAGGCTGTTGATAACCTGAAACTGCTGTATGAACTGGAGAAACCGGACATCAGCGAGGATGAATTCATCAGAAATATCATGAGCGAATGCGTTATGGCAAGCGATGCCTTTTTCCCGTTCGATGACAGCATCGTGTACTCGGCAGAGAACCACATCAGGTACATCGTATCGCCCGGCGGTTCCATACGTGATAACGAAGTTATTGCAACTGCGGACAGGCTAGGGGTTTCGCTTGTATTTACCGGAATGAGGCATTTCCTGCATTGATCTCAATTAGTTAAGTTTATGTAGCTGAAGCATTATCGTTATTAGCAGCATGTGAGGAGGCAGTATGACGGACAACAACGTAGTCTATGTCGGGAGTAAACCAGTAATGAACTATGTTCTCGCTGTAGTCAAGGAATTCAACAATGGGGCAAGTGAAGTCATTCTTAAAGCCAGAGGAAAAGCCATCTCAAGGGCAGTAGACGCTGCTGAGGTTTCACGCAATCGATTTTTAACTGAAACAAAGATCAATGGCATCACGATAGGTACGGAAAAAATGCAATCCGAAAACGGGCCTTCGAACGTTTCCATAATAGAAATAGTGATTGGAAAATAATATTGTCTCATGCAAACCATCGTAAGTTATATAGTCACATTAACGAATATTATATAAAATTCAGGTGTGATAATGACTATTAAACTAGGATTTGTAGTTTCGGAATTTAACCGTGATTTGACAAGCCAGATGGAAATACTCGGAAAAGAACATGCAGCTTTCCTGGGTGCTTCAGTGGATAAAGTACTATATGTGCCAGGTGTTTTTGATATGCCCCTGGCAGTCAAGAAACTCGCGCAAGATAAAGACATTGATGCTATTGTAACGATCGGGTGCGTAATACAGGGCGCGACCAAACATGATGAGATAGTTATCCAGCATGCATCGAGAAAGATGGCCGACCTTGCCCTGGAGTATGGAAAGCCAGTTACACTTGGCGTTTCAGGCCCCGGGATGAGCAGGCTTGATGCGTTTGAGCGCATTGAGTATGCTAAACGCGCAGTCGAAGCTGCCGTAAAAATGATAAGGATGCTAAAAGAATAGTTTTTCAGCCGGTTGTAAACAAATCGTGCATTGTATAGGGATTCAGGGGTACCCCCTTGATATCCAGGTGCCTTTTATCTTTGCATCCATTCAACGTTAAAACGCACTGGCAAACGGGGCGCATGCAGTTTGAACAGCGTTTTCGTGTCATGAGAATTAAAGTTTGACTATTCCCGCACTGCTGCTGCTCTGTATTATTGCGTGATATTCATCTGGAAATATATCCCGCATGTTCTGGAGCAAAAAGATGTTCCTTGTGCAAAGCATGACCTTGTTTGCCGTTAGTCTCTCTGGAGCGCAATTTTCCATCCACAGGACGACTTCGTTGGATTCACTCATCGTGTTCAAATCTCCTTTTTATTTTTTTTCCTCCAGTTTGCTCATCATTATGATGATAATCATCTGCATAATGGGTATATATATGTTACGATGGAGATCCGAAAAAAATAAACGATTTATCACTTATATTAATTATATTTTTTTCAGAATGGCTTAAATATCATAAAAGAGTGAGTGGGCTATACTTTATGACAGCAAATAGGCTTCAAAAGATAACGGAATCCGCCACGCTGCGGATATCGAACCTTGCCAGTGAATTGAAAAGCCAGGGTAAAGATGTAATAAGCTTTAGCCTGGGTGAACCGGATTTTACTACACCCGGACATATTATCGAAGCAGCGAAAGCCTCCCTTATGCGGGGTGAGACGCACTATACCCCTTCCCCCGGCATCCCGGAACTGCGAAAGGCAATAACAGAAAAATTGAAGAACGAGAACCGTCTTGAAATCAAGCCAGGAAATCTAATAGTTACTCCGGGCGCAAAACAGGCGATCTTTGAAGTAATGCTGTCTGTTCTGCAGGAAGGCGATGAGGCGGTACTTTTCGATCCTGCCTGGGTTTCATACGATCCTTGTATAAGCCTTGCTGGAGCAAGGACTACATGGGTGCCCACTGCTGCAGATGATGGATTCAAGCCTGTGGATATTGCAGATCATATTACGAAAAAGACAAAGATCATAGTCGTAAACAGCCCGTGCAATCCCACAGGCGGCGTATATGACCGGAGCACATTAAAAGAGATAGCAGATATCGCAGTCGATAAGAATATCCTCGTCTTATCTGATGAAATATATGAGAAGATAATCTATGACAAAGAGCATATCAGCATTGGCTCTATGGACGGCATGCAGGATCTGACTATCACTGTCAATGGTTTCTCAAAGGCATACGCAATGACCGGCTGGAGGCTGGGTTATGTGAGCGCCCCGAAGGAAATATATGAACAAATGCTCAAACTACATTCTCATTCGGTAAGTCAGGCCACTTCTTTTGTACAGTATGCAGGCATTGCCGCACTTCAGGGCGACCAGAAATGCGTGGCTGATATGGTTCGAGAATTCAGGGAACGAAGGGACCTCGTTGTTAAGGGTTTGAATAAGATAGGTATCAAGTGCGCCACTCCTGACGGGGCGTTCTATGCTTTTGCAGACGTGAGCGAATACGGCAGCGGTGAAAAAGTGGCTGAACTTCTGCTCAATAAGGCATTTGTTGCGACCACGCCCGGCTCTGCTTTTGGTGAAGCTGGAAATGATTTTATAAGGATATCATACGCGACATCACAGGAGCGCATAAAGGAAGCGCTGAAGCGGATGGAAGATGTGCTGTGATAATATAATAACTGTTCTTTATTGCAGGATCATATCCTTCCGTTGCGCTCAATTATCCTTCTGATGATAGACCCGCTGCTGCACAGGTCGCAATGCTCGAGCGCCTGTATCCTTACCACCCTCGCTTCTATGCCATGCACACGAAGCTTTTCTTGCAGCTCTTTTTCATCGAAATGCTGGTTATTACCTAAGGCGATTATATCGGGCTTTATCTCCCTTAGCGGCTCGAACATGTCAGTTTCACTTCCCAGCATCGCCTTATCCACAACGCGCAGTCCCTGCACCATCGCAAGCCTCTGAGCTTCAGGCACGACAGGTTTCGGCTTATGCTTCACCATAGAATCGCGCGCCACTATCACGTAAAGCTCATCACCCAGCGCCTTAGCCTCAGAAAGAAAGCGCAGATGCCCTGGATGCAGTATATCAAAAGTGCCGGTTGCAAGGACTCGAACCATCGACCTCAATATTATTTTTGATTGTTAAAAATGTTTGTAATCATACGCGTATGGTGCAGTCGATGTCCAGGTACATCACACATTTTTTTTTCGTTCCGCCCCAGTTTTTCGGTTCATCAACATCGATCGTGACGCTGGGCAAATTCTTGACAGCGTTCACAAGATATTTGTTCATCTCAAGATTACATGACGGCAGGCATATTATGTGTTCGCTCACCTGCCTGCAATCCAT
>JAHIFK010000018.1 GCA_018900975.1 Methanobacteriota archaeon | reverse complement strand
GTAGTCTAAGTTTGCCGGACAAAGCCGTAAGAAATTAAGCCTACCCTTCTCAGCCTACGTTCAACAATAATGTTGAAGCACCTTTTAAGTTATGGGTGCAGTCATCCTATATACGAGAAATAAATGAATATTTTAAAATTTTAAAGAATCATAAAGTAAGATTTTATGATGAAAAAATAAAAGCAGAGCCACTTATAATTAAGGGATTGAATGAAGTACTTCCAGAGAAAATACCTTCAGAAGAAGCATCTTCAGAGGAAATATATTCGGGGGAAAAGTACCCTGAACCAGAGCCCTATGAACTAGAGTACCCTGAACCAGAATATCCTGAACCAGAATACTCTGAACCAGAATACTCTGAACCAGAATACCCTGAACCAGAATACCCTGAACCAGAATATCCTGAACCAGAATACCCTGAACCAGAATATCCTGAACCAGAATACCCTGAAGAAGAATACCCTGAACCAGAATACCCTGAAGATGAAGAATATTCATCATATTATTAATTGTGAATACGTGAATACAATTAATCCTAATCCGCAAATGGAACTTGTTATTAACTGTATTGCACTTTGGGATGATTACCAACACTAATTGAAACCAATTTCATATTGTCTTAGCCATCAATCTTTTTACAGCAGGTGTATTCAGATTTATTTCATGATCCTTTTCTATTCTCCTCTTCATCCTTTGAAAAGTGCTTCTATCAACACCCAGTTCAATCGCTTGTTTTTGAGGCATATCAAGTATTCTTTGCATTATTTCTTCTGGGATATGGTGGGCATCATTTCGTGTATATAACCCCCGCATCAATATACAATTGATAATTGAATGCTCATCATCGGATAACTTAAATTCTTTTGATGCTCCAATTTCGTAAGGATGTTTTTGGTAGAAATCGTAGCGCTGAAAAATATGCTCTTTCTTCTCCCCCTTCCGGCTCTTTATCCTCACCCTCGAGCCGAGCTTGCATTTTCCCAGAAAGGGGGGCTTGATAAAATACTTCCCGCCGCCGTTAAACTGAAATACACTGCTCAGAAAGTATATTTTTTATTTTCAATCGCATCCCTACGATCCTTCCTATCATTATTCCTGCAAGAATACTATAAGTGAAGGCGGTGAGTACATAACCGTGTATCCAATGCCCAAAAAGCCATGTTCTTGATACGGAAAAAGCCACATATAATACCATTATAATAATGCCGATCCTATCAAAACGAGAGACAGTTTTTGCCTTCTCTTCATGCCAGTGAATAATAAACATGCGAGTGGCAAGAAAGCCAAGGAATGATCCAATGAGAAATCCGCCAGGAGATAGCTCGACGCCTATAATACCTTCCAGGACATCATACAGCATAAGCCCTGTCAGGCTGATACCTATCAAATAAAACATCCTGATCCTGGAAATGAGCTTTTTATCTATGTGCTTCTTCGCTGGATGTTCTTTAATATTCAGAAAATTCAAAATTTTTTTGAAGACGTTTTGGGCGTGTAACATAATTTGAGGGAACTTCCTATTATCATTTACTTTCATATCTTAAATCCTAAGTATTGTTTTTGGCTTATAAAAGTAGGGGGTTTGAAAGTCCATTTTAGACATCTTTCAAATGAAACTCGCTATCATGATATTGAGGAACTTTCCCCACAAAAGTATGATGGTTATTTACCGATACTGTCAAAAAGTTTGGTGTTGGGGAGCTATCATAAAATAGAACACGGATTGCGCGCGGCGTACACGTCCACGTATGCCAGCGTACTGGCATGCGTGTGCATGCAATCGACTGGCGTGACAGTCGACGCGGATGCCCACGGATCCGTGAAAATCCGTCCAAAAATAAAAGAAGGGCATGCAAAGCATGCCCTATACCGTGTAAACTGAGGTTTCAGTTTATCCGTGTCATCCGTGTTCCTCGTTGTGATCGCGGCGCCGTTTCATATGCGGTTGCACCCAGGAGAGGTGCGACTAAAAGCTTTCATCTGATTTTTTGGATCCTAACCCCAAAAGATTTTACACCCACTATTTACCGATATCTTCAAACCACAGGTCATGGTTTTTCTCAATAAAGTCCTGCATCATGGTGATGCATTCGTTATTGTCAAGGTTTATCACTTCAACCCCATGCTGCTTCATAAATTCTTCAGAGCCTTCAAATGTCCTGGATTCACCGATTATCACTTTCTTGATCCCGATTTGGACAACAGCGCCACCGCAAAGGTAACACGGCATTAACGTGGAATAAAGAACTGTATCCTTATAACTCCCGATCCGCCTGCATTTCTCAAACAGTCGATCTCTGCGTGAGCCATAGGATCGCTCTTCTGTGCTCTCTGGTTGTGACCGCGCCCTATTATTGTACCGTCTTTAACAAGAACGGAACCGATCGGTATTCCTCCCTGAGCTGCACTTTTCTTAGCCTCTTCGATCGCTGCCTCTATAAATTCATCCATATTTTTGCCGTCCAAATATAATACTACCTTGTCAGGGTCTCATCAATTATATAATCCGATGTCAATATTTTTTTCACCCTGACCTTGCCGTTCTTCATTTCTTCAAGAAATGTTTTTGCAGCAAAGTGGTTATTGTCTTTTTCATTCACAAGAGCCAGAAAAGCCGATGTGTCAACAAAGATCATTCCTGATCCTCATATATCTCATCATGCTTTTCCGATAAGTCTTTTGATGCGCGAAAAGTATGCATACTGAAAAAAGGATCTTTCTTATCAAAACCGGATCTATCCCTCACTTCTGGCATTCAATATCAACATTTAAAGATGGCATTTGAACATTAAATAAATTTCGGCCTAAACACCCTTAAGTGCCCTTTCAAATATCTCAAGTCCCTTATCGATCTCAGTCCTTGAAATAATAAGCGGCGGCACGAACCTGATAACTGAATCGCCTGCAGGGAGCAAGATCAGTCCCCCATCAAAAGCCTTCCTGACTATCTGCTCTCGCTTTTGTACAGCAGGTTCCTTATCCCCCTCAACAAGCTCCGCGCCTATCATAAGACCAATCCCTCTCACGTCCCCTATCAGAGGATATTTATCCTTCAGTTCGTTCAGGCGCTTCATAATATAATTCCCTTTCTCTACAGCCTTCTCCCCGAGCTTGCTTCTCTCCATGAACTCAAGCGTGGCAAGCCCTCCCGCCGCAGCAAGCAGGTTCCCGCCAAAGGTGTTGGAATGGGCTCCCGGTTCCCAGCTCATTATCTTATCCGTTGACAGCGTTGCGCCAAGAGGTATCCCGCCGCCGATGGATTTTGACATGCACACGATGTCCGCCCTTACCCCGAAATTCTCCATAGCCATGAACTTCCCTGTGCGAAATCCCCCGCTCTGTATCTCATCAGCGATGAGGAGAACGTCATTATCATCGCATATCCTTCTAAGTTCCTTATGGAATTCCACTGGCGGGACTACGAACCCGCCTTCTCCCTGTATGGGTTCCACTGCGATCGCAGCCGTATCTTCTGGCGAGAGTTCTCTTTTGAATATTGTCTGTTCGATCTCCTCAACGCATGCCACACCGCACCCAGGATACTCAAGATTTAACGGACAGCGGTAGCAGTATGCATAATGCGAGTGCACGACCGGCAGAGATGGGAAATGCTCTTTATGCCGCCGCTTTGAACCAGACAACGAGAGGGCCCCGAGCGTCCTGCCGTGGAAACCGCGGTAGAATGCGATCATGCTGCTCCGTTTCGTGTACCAGAAAGCAAGCTTCATGGCTGCCTCAATAGCCTCTGCGCCTGAGTTTGAAAGAAAGACCTTATCGTATCCTGTCATCCCGCAGAGTTTCTCTGCAAGTTTTACCGGCATCTCTGCATAAAAATCAGGGAATCCGCAGTGTACCATCTTTTCAAGCTGGGAGCATACAGCCTGTTTGACAGCTTTGCAGTTGTATCCTATATTCATTACAGCAACACTTGCTGCAAAATCAATGTAACTGTTGCCCTCGACATCATATATCGTCGAGCCCTCAGCATGATCAACGACCAGGTCATACGAACGCGTGAGCGATCCTATCACCTGATTATCCCGTTTTATTAT
>JAHIFK010000206.1 GCA_018900975.1 Methanobacteriota archaeon | reverse complement strand
ATATTCCGGTCGGTTTCATCCACGAGACCATCACAGTCCATATCATATAGCGAGCATGTAGTAACATTCCACATAATGCTCACGCTGACGTTGCCGTTCGTGCCCATGTAGGTCACGTTATATTGCCCCTCGGTATCCCATGTATGCGACCATGCCTGGGTATTGTTATTCTGGGTGCCGTTTAGGTACCAGGTGCTACTGACAGGCTGGTCTGTGGTCACCCGGAAGGGAGTGGTGGAGTTGATCAAGCAACTTGGGACCATCCGGGCGAGAACGAGGTGATAGACGGCACCGGGTTAGAGGGTTTGCCTCCTGTGGTGTAGTTTATGACGAGGTTGGGCGCTGGCTGGCATTGAATGTTATTGAGGAGAATGGGGGAGTCTTCCAGGGGCACTATCGTCTATTTATATGCGTTATCATGATGTTCAAAACTAAAAAGTGTTATCTTGTTATCGTTCTTATCAATTTTATAAATAAGCACAAAAGAACCTATTTGTATCCTCCGTTTGCCTTTTAAGACATTTCGTAGAGGCTTACCAATCTCAGGTTGTTCTGCAAGGATCTTAAGTCTCTTCTTTAAATGTTCATAGCGGACTTTATCCTTCTTATATAACTTTTCTATTTCTTTCTGCACTCCAGGATGTGCTACGATCCTGTACGTCATTTTTCAACACTTTTCAAGAAATCATCCATGCTTTCGAACTCAAAACATTTGCCTTTTGAAATCTCTTTCTCAGCAGTTTTGACCCGTTCAATAAAGTCTGATTTAAGAGTTTCTTCGGGGGGGTAATTGCTTTCATCTAACTTTTCCTCGATTCTCTCCAATTTTCCTATGATTTTAGTAAACATCATCTCGATGTCATGACCTTTAAACGAATTTTCCATATTTTTATCTCCATAAATAATCATCTTTTAACTTAAAACCTTTTTCCCTCGATCAGGTTTGCAATTGTGCCCTTTATTTGTGTTGATGATAAAACATCTGGGTTTATCGGGAAGATATTCGAGAAGCTCGCTGAAAAATAACTACCACAAATATTATAGAATACATGCTATAAATCTCCCGGCGCCCGATTGAACCCAAGCACCCTTTTTTCAAAAAGAAAAAGTGCAGGAAAATGGCATATTAAGATCATCACACAGAATTTCCAGATACTATGACCCAGTCAAATACTTCGACCTCTGTATTGTTATTGATATCACAACGCTCACAATATATGCCGGTGTTTATGCAGTTCCATATGATATCCCATGTATGCGACCATGCCTGCACATTGTTATTCTGGTTGGCGCCGTTGAGGTACCAGGTACTGCTGACAGGCTGGTCTGTGGTCACGTTGAATGGGGTGGTGGAGTTGAGCGCGTAACCAGGGGTTATGTAGGTCGGGGAGAACGAAGTTATGGACGGCGACAGGTTAGAGGGGGTGCCGGGGATAGAGTAAGGTGAGGGGGTGGGGGAAGCAATGGAAAGGGGGGGTCGAAAAATATTATATTATCTATACCATAAATGGCCGGCGCCTCTTAACAGAAAAACGAAAGTAACCATTATTATATCATAAATCTGAGACTGCCACTTCCACATTTGAGAGCCTGTCTTTGATATCAGTTATCTCTCTCTTTATTGACAATATTCTCTCACTCGCATCAACATCATGTTTCGACATTATCCCCTTCATGTCATTGAAATTATCGTTTGTTTCATTCTTAAATTCTTTTAAGATTGAGGTATTTTTATCTAACGTTTCTGATATTTTAAGAAGGATAGGAATTCCTTTTCCCCATTGTTCCATCTGGAATGACTGCAGGACTCGTTCTATCGGTGGAACATTGTTTTTATATTCTTCGAAGAGAACCTTTTCTATAACGGCTTTTTCGGGATGATATGTATTAATAAAATCCTTAAATTCCTCAATGATCTCGTCATCAGCTTCAAGGATCGTAATAACTGCCTGATCGCCATCAAGGTTTGCATTGAAGGTATTGAAATTGTTGATGCTCAGCGAAAGTGCTTCATTGATTAGTGGAATTCTGTAACCGACATCATGCAAGTTTTTTCCAGTGACCTTGATTTTTAATTTTTTCATTTATCTCAAATCTTTATTCTCGATCATGCTATATGTAATTTTCTTAGGACTGGGTGCCGGGGATAGACTGAGGTGAGGGGGTGGGGGAAGCATAGAAAGAAGGGGTCGAATACTCAGGAGACGCTTTGCTTGTTCCGGTCAAAATAATATTATAAAATACAACACATAAATATCCGGCGCTTCATGGAACCCTTGAGAACAACGTCAATTTTTTTTTGACAGGATCCACTGGATTTACAGGATTAACTACTAAAATCGTATCCTGTCGATCCTGTTAATCCTGTCGATATAAGTTATTCCGGGCAGCTTTCACGACCTTTCCGGAATGTTAGTTGAGACCGTATTAATATCGTAAATATCCACAAGCCCATATCTTGTGACATCGTATTCCCCGGACATCCT
>JAHIFK010000205.1 GCA_018900975.1 Methanobacteriota archaeon | reverse complement strand
TAACCTCAAAGGGTATCGTAGTGCATCCTCATGAGGATGTCTATTCAACTTCAAAAACCTAAAACTCCAAAATCGCATTGGACAGCACTTTGAAGTTATTCTTTATACTCTTCATCAAATTAGCCCTAAAATCCACATCAAATGCTTTTCAATAGTTTCAGAAATTGTCGACATAATTATTACCTCTTATAACAGATAATCCAATTTGATCATGGACCCCAAATTGCTGTGAAAGAGGAATACCAGGTAGCCTCCCCGTATTCGGCAAAGCCGAGCCGTCGAACATCTGACTACAGGAGAATATTGTCATCGTGTGGGATTCTAATTATTTAAACCTCCATTTCGTCTCGTATAATTTCATGATCGCTTTTGAAGCATTTGAATTCATTTGAGTTTTTAACAAATTTTACAGTTAATATTAAATAATATCACTGAATACTTTTTAAGGGTGATTTTATGACTTATTGTCCGAAATGCGGCAAGCAAAATGAAGAGGATGCTACATATTGTAATAAATGTGGTGCTTCTTTAAGTGGAACTAAAAAGGATTCAGATGAAAAGCGGGCACAGGAATGTGCCGGAGGTCCACGTTATGCCCCATATGTTTGGGGATTGATACTCATTCTTGTTGGCCTGGCCATACTATTTGAGGGCGCATTAAAGAACATGAGTGGGATGCCGGGATGGGTCTACCAATTTGATATCGGGTGGGTTTTTGCTCTGATCATCGGTCTTATTATTATAATTGCAGGTATCAGAACCATATCCAAAAAAGAATAAACTCAATAGACTTTGCAGGATTCAATGCAATTTTGGCAGACCTGGGAATGGCGCCAATCTGATAGTTGAACTCTGGTATCCAGCCAAAGATATGATATCAAGACGGCTAATAAACCAAAGATCATATTACCCGTCAAATGTAGTATGCCAAGAATTATCAAAAAGAAGCTGATTACAAGAAATATATTGGAAATCAGGTGAAAATATGCTGTTGTTGCGGGAATTATAATTTCTACGAAATTAAGGACAATTAAAAGCATTCCAAGAATGATTAAAACATATAGATGGATCTTTTGTATCTCTATGGGAAATACAATATAACCGCTCATTAGAAGAATTGATATGACAGAACCCAATGCCAGACCATAGCAGCCCGGGCATAGAATTGAATTTTTTATTTTGATAACATGATTGTTGAATTCTTCACAATCCGGATGGTGCCCTATAATTTTTCTTTGAGATTGTTGACCATCACCTCCTTTGGGGTAAATCCAGTCTGGTTTAACAGCAGCATAGATGCCGAATATACAGCTTATGATAAATGCACCTCCCACCACTAGTTTGTCAGATATGTGGATAACGTTTTGCTCCGAATAGCTAAAAACCGATGCTACTATCAATAATGCTGCTCCTATTGTTGAAAAGATTAGGTAATATATCACACGCTTTTTCTGTTTCAAATCAAACCCTTCAAACTCTTTAGAACGCCTTTTCCTGCCATATGACGGTTCACCCTTCTTTTGATCTTATTTTTTGAAAAGATACCAGCAATGTTCCGCGGGATTGATCCATAAAAATCTTTATAGCAGTGGAAAAGTTCTTCCTGTATCTGACGGCGTGTAAGGGTTTCGGTAGGCATAACGGCATGGGCCATATCATAGTGTGCGTAATTTGTATCCTCAATCCATCCAAACCGCTGCGCGCTTTCATAGATTTCCGTACCTGGGAATGGTGTAAGTATGGTATATAATGCAAGATCAGAACCCAGATCAAATGAGAACTGCCGCAACTGCTCAATCGATATAGCAGTATCTCCTCTGGAACCCATGATAAACATGGTATGAGAGAAAATATCATTGTCTTTGAGGATTTTAACCGCCTTGTAAGCATCATTAACCTGTAGATTCTTTTTGAGATCTTTCAGGACCGCAGGTGAATTGTTTTCAACTCCCATAAGGATCCAGTTATTGCCCACATCTCGCAGCTTTGCAACCATGTCAGGGTTCTGGGTGATCTCATCTGTCCGTGCCTGGAAGAACCATGAAATATCATCAGTGAATTGTCGATGTCGCAATTCCTGCCACAATTCTTTTGCCTTGTTGTCATATTTGAAATTGTCGTCAGTAAGCCATAGGAATTCACCATCAAACCTTTCATTGAAATATTCCATCTCATCGGCTATCCGCCTGGCTGATTTTGTTCTCCATGCACCATTCCAGTGTTTCCACTGGGTGCAGAATGAGCATTTATGGGAACAACCGCGGGAACCTTCCAGGATCATATACCTGGTGTTTTTCCCTGCCATCATAGTGAAATGATATTTTTCAATATTCTTTTCAACAAGATGGTACGCAGGATATGGGAGTGTGTCAAGGTTTTGAATTAACGGCCGCGGAGGATTATGAATGATCTCCTTGTTATGCTTGAATGATATACCTTTTATTTCCCCAATGTTTTTACCAGCCTCTAATGCCCTGATTAGATCAACAAATGTGACCTCTCCCTCGCCCCTTATGATATAATCGATCTCAGGGAAATCATTAAGGGATTCTTCGGCAGCAGCCGAAAAGTGTTGGCCGCCAACAACGGTAAATATATCATTGCTCACTTTTTTCGCTATTTCTGCTACCCTTGCACATAGGTACGCATTACAGGTAAATCCTGATGCTGCAACAATTGAAGGAGAAAAGTATTCGATATATTTTTCAATGTCTTTGAAGTCCTTTTTTTCTGCCTGACAGTCAAGGATTTCAATTTCCACATCTGGAAGTTGTTCTTCAATGTATGCTGCCAGAATAAGCAATCCGGCAGGTGGTGGAAGATATTCTCCCATTAAAAACCAGTAGTCTTTTGGAGGCTCAACAAATAATATTTTTGAGATCATTCTATTCACCGCATGCTTTGTCTTATTCTTTCATACTACAATAAGCATGGCACACCCTAAGTTGAAATTGATATACAGCTTCCCTCTCATTGAAGGGTGGAGACGTCAGGTGAGCCAAAGAATGGCCTAATTTCACATCCCCAAATCGCCGATTCAATCGAAAAGCACCTGCCAGCCCCCACACCACAAGGGCATGTGGAGCAGATCGGGACAGGCACCCGGGTGGAGTGAAGGTGAGAGGGGCGGTAAGAAAGCCTAAGAAGGGGTGGGGCAGACTTGCAGGATATTCAATCAGAAGTTTCTGAACAGGAGATTTCTCTATTATTAACGAGGTACTTTCCATAAGTCAGGTTCAAAGTGTATCCGATTATCTCAGAGGACCAGGTATTAGAAAATTAAACACTATCTCAAAAGGATAAAGTGTAATATGGAATTTTAAATCAATTGTCCCTTCATTTTTTCAAGTGCATTTGAAAAGGTAGCATCCATTCTATTATGGAAATGTGGTTATTTTATATTTAGATTTATATAAATAAATATGTTAAGTTTAATAGTGATGAATGATTTATAATTTACTTATCTTTGTGTCAATTCTTGATGCAAAGGTCTGATATCCAAGGAGGAGAGAAAATATGAAGAACCTGCTATTTATCCTTATAACGATCGCGTTAATAACTTCTGGTTGCCTCAGTGACAGAGAGCTCATAACTGATGAACCCACCGGCAATATAAGTATCATCCCGCGCGAGGTCCTGTTCGGCAACCCGGATAAGATCACGGCCCGTCTTAGCCCTGATGGGGCACAGATCAGCTACCTTGCCCCTGTAGATGGCGTATTGAACGTCTGGGTGGGATCTGTTGATGATCCCGACACAGCCAAACCTGTTACCAATGATACCGACCGCGGCATACGAATCTACTTATGGGCTTACACCAGCCAACATATCATATACCTGCAGGATCAGGCAGGCGATGAGAACTGGCGTGTCTATAGTGTGAACCTGAAGAACGGTGAGACAATCGACCTAACTCCTATAGAAGGTGTACAAGCCCGCATCCAGGGGGTCAGCCCGAAGTTCCCTGAAGATATCCTCATAGCTCTCAATGATCGCGTTCCAGAGCTTCATGATATTTTCCGGGTCAATATCACAACTGGTGAGAAGAGTTTAATCCAGAAAAATGAGGAGTTCATCTCATTCCTTACCGACGATAATTTGAATATCCGCCAGGCAGCACGAATGACACCCGATGGTGGAATGGAGGTACTCATTCCCACAGAAGATGAAAACTGGAAATTGTTTGCCAGGATCGAAATGGAAGATATACTCACAACAAGCCCTATTGGGTTTGATAAGAACGGCACGATTTTATATCTGGTCGATAGCCGGGACCGGAACACAGCTGCCATGTATGCGCTTGACCTTAAAACAAATGAGCAGACATTGATCGCCCAGGATCCACTGGCTGATGTTAGCGATCTCATGATCCATCCCACCCAGAAGAATATCCAGGCAGTGGCTTTCACCTACGAGCGTAAACAATGGCAGATCATCGACCAATCCATTGCAGATGATCTTGACTACTTGAAAACAGTTGCAGATGGCGATGTCGAGGTCGTGGACCGGACACTGGACGATAAATACTGGATGGTCGCCTACCTTATGGACGATGGTCCGTTAAAGTACTATCGCTACGACAGACAGGCGCAGAAGGCAGAGTTCCTGTTCACTAATCGCAAGGATCTGGAAGGACTGGCACTGGCAAAAATGCACCCCGCTGTCATCAAATCCCGTGATGGGCTTGATCTTGTCAGCTACTACACATTACCATTGGGGATTGATGCCGATGGCGACGACCATCCCGATCAGCCATTGCCGATGGTACTGTACGTCCACGGCGGTCCGTGGGGGCGAGACAACTGGGGCTACGAGTCTGTACATCAGTGGCTGGCCAACCGTGGCTATGCTGTACTGAGCGTCAACTTCCGCGGATCCACGGGATTCGGAAAGGCACTTACCAACGCGGGTAACCTGGAGTGGGGTGCCAGGATGCATGATGATCTCATTGACGCGGTTGACTGGGCCATCAAGAAAGAGATCGCTGACCCTGATCGCATGGCGATTATGGGGGGAAGTTACGGTGGATACGCCACGCTTGTTGGCATGACGATCACACCAGAGAAGTTTGCCTGCGGCGTAGACATTGTGGGTCCGTCGAACCTTACTACTCTGCTTGAAACGATACCGCCATACTGGCAGCCACAGATCGAGCTGTTTGCAACGCGTGTGGGTGACCATAGAACTGAAGAAGGAAGGGCACTCCTGATCAATCGATCACCACTGACTTACGTGGATCAAATCCAAAAGCCTCTGTTGATCGGTCAGGGTGCAAATGACCCGCGTGTTAAACAGGCAGAGTCCGACCAGATCGTTCAGGCGATGCAGGAGAAGAATATTTCGGTGACGTATGTGCTCTATCCGGATGAAGGACATGGCTTTGCCAGACCTGAGAACAGACTGTCGTTCTTCGCAGTATCTGAGGCATTCCTCTCCCGGTGCCTGGGTGGTCGGTATGAGCCTATCGGTGATGATTTCGAAGGTTCAAGCATTACTGTTCCGGCTGGAGCCAGAGAAGTACCTGGTCTAGAAGAAGAGGTCTCAAAGTAGCAATCAATCAGTCCTGTAAAAATTTCATTCTGCTGGTGTTTCTTTCAATCCGAAATATTCAAAAGCTTCATCGGGATAGATATTTGGGATTTGATTGATTGAAACGTTAGCGGTCAATTTGTTGTAAATCAGGGACTTCACGATTTTCTGGAAATCCTTGGCTTTTCC
>JAHIFK010000017.1 GCA_018900975.1 Methanobacteriota archaeon | reverse complement strand
GGGAGTTTAAACTCCCAGGGTCTCCCGGTCTCAGAGGCACTTGCGCTGAAACAGAGGATGCAATACCTGGACATTTTAGTACCCCTAATTACAGTAAAAGTGAGTACTGTGTGTAGTACGCACAATTATAGTAAAAGTGAGTACTAAATTCCCCGTCAATTACCCCTCCCTCACGGAAGGGGACTTCTCTACCCCCCAACCCCGCGATGTTAAACCTCAGGGCTGCCCCTTAGCAGCGGGCTGACCAGGACGGCATTTACGGGAATTCTCCTTCCATCCCTGAGCTGCTCCGTGCCTGTGGCGCCGTACATGCGGTGCGAGAGTTCACTCATCCGCAGTCGCTGTGCTGCCTGTGCAAGGCTGGGTTCGTGCCTGTTACGCCTGCGCCAATAGCCAGGACCGCCACCCTTGCTGCGCTGGACGTATTGCCACTCCTGCACGAGTTCAGGTTTCATCCCGGGGATCGCCGGGACAATGAGTTGCTGCATATTTATCAAAATGAACGCTAAATATGATAAAACTTGCTGTCAGCATTGAATCCCATTACCTTATCCTGTTGGGATTTCAGGACGAAAAAAGGCATACGTGGGATAACCTCTATGTATGTGCGGGTGCTGGTATTTTATTGGAAAACATATAAAAAAAGCACTGGTTTTGTGTATTATAACCCTGAAATAAGTACATTAAAATTATTAAAAGATATATAATGGAAAAATATTAAAGGTATTAAAACAAGGATAATATATATGGCAACACTTACCCTTGAACCTGCCCTGCTCGCCTACTTCAACGAACTTAAAGGGCATGAAGGAAAAAAAATAAACAAAGTATTAACGCATAAGGAATTTATGACTTATTTACTTGAGGTGTATCAGACGACTAAGGGAGATTTTATGGTTAGGAAATTCGCTTGGGATAAAATTAATAAAAAATAGTAATTTGAGGGTTTTGGGAATGGGTAGAGATCGTGCCCCGGTTTATTTGGTATTGTTATTACTGCTGGTTATAGTAATAATGGCAAACTTGCCGAAATTACTAAATCATTATTTTTCTCTTTTGGGGGGGTACTAACGACTACCTGAACATGTACATACATGTACAGGTCATACTCTTCATACACTCCCTGTTCTCCCCGGCACACTGCTTTTTTTTTGACCATACGCACAGGCGAACCCATTCTTTCAACAGTTTGCATGAAATGTACTTATTTCCTTTTCAAATTTGACAGGTTTTCGCCTCAAAGCTGTTCAGGTCTGCCGTGAACCTGTTCAGCTTTTGTTATAAGCCTGTTCAGGTATTCCCCGGACATGTTCAGGTCTCGCTGCCCTCAAATCAAATCCTGAACAGCTTTAGCCCAAACCTGTTCAGCTTTTAAGTGAAACCTGTTCATATCTGCCTCAGACCTGTTCAGGTTTAGGGGCAGAACGGGCAGGGACAGGCGCAGGAAGTACGGGATCAATCCCGAAGGTACACCGAAACGAGAACTTTATTAAGATATTTTGTTAAAAACGTTTGATTTTTACGCATGCATTAGCGCAACAAAACTTTTTTAGAATGATTTTTACACTGTTATTATCAGCATGCACAGGATAAAAGTAAAAAAACAGCGAAAATGGGTTAAAACGGATAAACGGAAACAGCAACGATCTTAATGCTATATTTTACAGAGTTGTTTATGATGTTATGAAGTTGGCGGCCCTACCTGAAAAAAGGCATCAGAAAACCAAACATGTTCAGGTTTGGAGGCTTTTCTTCATCTTAATTTTTTTGAAAAGAAGCGGCTGATTGCATTTCCGCCAAATCCAGGGTTTTCAAACCTGAACATGTTTAACTTCATAAATTGTTTTCGTTTTGAGCGCAGCGTTTCGGTTTTAGTATTATTCCGTTTTTTCTATACATGAACATGTTATTTTTTAGGTTTACTTCGAGTTTTTCTATTTGTGAAGATAGTATTCTCTCTGCCTGTATATATTCTATCTGTCTTTTTTCTTCTGCGATTGCCCTATCAATGAGAAATCGGATGTTTTTGGATCTTTTCATGATTCCGTGCCGAGAAAGCCACCCATATTGCTCAATACTGATCATCGTGTGGCTATGCACAGGGAATTCCCTGTCTTTTTTGGGCATTATTTTTTCCCCCGAAAAGCGATGCCCTGTTCACAAGCGATACACTTATATGCCGCAAAGTAGTACTTATTTTCTGTCATATGAACCAAGTATGACATTGCCTGCCGGATATATATAGGTTTCTGATTATACATGGGGTTGCATCCTCTGTTTCAGCAACTTTCCAGGCAGGCATTCTACTTTTCCTTCATGTCCCGGGACGTGATGATCACTTTCACGTTCCTCCCGGCATACTTTCCAGGTAGTTCTATTATCCCCTTTTTATTTACGATTGCATCCAGCAGTTCTTCGCCTTCAATTTGAATTTTTACTGATATTCTTTACCCCCCCCATCCTGTATTTTCTTCGTTTCCGCCACCGGTTTTGTGATGTTTTTCAGCATCTCAAGCAGCCTGGGTTCCCTCTGCATCAAGTCCATGAGTTCAAGCGCCATTCCTGATTCCCCCGTGTCGATTTTCATAGCAGTCACCATATCTAAAGCGAGACCGCACTTGTAGCAGAAGCGAGCAGTTGCAGGGTTTACCTCTTTGCATCTGGGGCAGTCTCTCGGCTTTAGTACGTTATCTTCCCTTCGTGCCTCTTCTTTATCGAGGAGACCCGCTCTCATCAACTGCTTCTTTTCAATGTCTGCTCCGGATAAGTGAATATATACGCCGGGCATTCTTGAGTCACCAGACCAGCCCGCTATAATCTTCAACTCGGATTCCGTAAAGTCCTTTGCCAGGCATGTCATTCGTGAATGCCGCAACAGGTGCGGGTGAACGTTCTTTTTTATTCCAGCCCTGCGGGCTAATTTTTTTACCACATCCTGAACTCCCTTATCTCCAAGCGGATTATCGGGAAATAGCACATTACAAAACAGCGGTTTCCCCGGGTCTTTTCTGGGATGATTATTGAGCCACAGCGCCAGATCCGGGGCGGAATCAATCAACCGAATCCGTCGTTGCCCTGTCTTGTTGCCTTCCAGGAATGGCAATAAAATAACTGCGCCGTATTGATCCAGTACGGCGTCTCTTTGTTTCAGTCCGGTTATCTCTCCCAGCCGGCATGCGCTTTCATACAAAACGGATACTAGGGCTTTGTCTCTAAGGTTATCTGCAGCATCGATTATAGTTCTGATCTCACCCGGAGTTAAAATATCCTCTGGCAGTTTTCTTTTTTTGGAGTTACTGATCTTGATCCACTTCACAACCTCGGGATAATCCTCACTCCGGTGCAGCCATTTAAAGAATTTCTTCATCACGATCTTATACTGGTTTATGGTTGCCGTTGATGGTGTTCTCATGCTTCCATCATGGTCGATCTTCAAGTTGTATATGAAATTTTCAAGATCCTCTCTTGTCATTGCAGTAAAAGATTTCCTGACAACCTGTGCCAGTTTGCACAACTTGTTCAACTGGCTTATTCTTGTGGCTAATGCCAGTCCATCGTTTTTATCTGCCTCTCTCTCAAACCGGACAAGAATCTCCCTCTGCTTCTGCATTACCTTTGGATTAGTGAGTAAATTTTGAACCTGCTTTTGCATGGATTCCAAGTACATTTTTCCACCTCGAATAGTAGTGACACTACTATTACAATCTAAGGGTAATATAAACGTTGCTACTACAACCAACTCTTATGTAGTACTGCAATGAATGGTATCGGTTCAAGCAGGGTGTTGAGCTTAATGGGTTTCAATCCTTGTTTTAGTGGAAGCTGTTCTGTGATTAGAGCCACCGCATAATACGTCGCTGGCTAAATAGCTCTTGTAGCAATCACAGGGTTTCAATCTTTGTTTTACTGGAAGCCGTTCTGCAATTTTATATGAATATCAAACTGGTATATATAATGCACGAGTTTCAATCCTTGTATTAGCAAATGTTTTTATCTAATTAAATAATATTGTATATCAGAATAACTACGCTTATAGTTTCCTATGCGTCAAGAAACGTCTATCATCAATTTTCCTTAACATCATATCCCTAAATTTAGAGGGTAGAATGGTTAATGCTGAGGTCCCTCTGAGGCGTTGTTTGCAAATTTCTCCAATTTTAGAATTTTTTGCATAACTGGTAGTAATACACTGTAATACATAGCGGTAGCAGGATCGGGACTGTCTGAAAAGTCTTGATATGAACTCACCCGTATGGGTGAGTTCATTGTAAAGTCTTTAATGCGTAATGTTTCTCTGGATTCGTTACGCTCGCTTCACTTGTATTATTTCAGATTTCTAACAGCAACCGAAGACTTTAAAGTACCGTATGAAAATATCAGTTCTTTATAGACCTCTTCTGCTGTGTGGAACTTTCCCGCTTTGAACTCAGCTAGGGCTTCCTCTATGTCCCGTTTCGTTCTTCGTTGACTTTCATGCAATCCTCAGGATCGGCAGGATCCCCGCGAGACATGCGAATATCAGCTGCGTGCTCTAAGGTTTTTTTATGCGCCTGCGCTTCCATATATTCAAAGAAAAGACTATCATATTCTTTCTCATCAATCCATTTCTCCGCTCCTCCAAAAGTCTCTTGGTGAAACTTGATCGCAGATTCCACATCCTGCAAAGCCTCTTCGTAAGTATCGCCCTCCCCTACCACGACTCCTTCTAGTCCCTGGGCAAATGCCACAAATCCATCCAAATGCTTTTCAACGACTATTTTTACCGGCGCCATATTACATCTCAGACAGCTTTTTCATAAGGCTCTCGTTGCGTTTCATGCTCTCTTCAAAATGCTTTCTCTGCTCAGGATCCAGAGAGCTGACCTTTGCGTCTTTCTCATCAATAGTGAGATAAACCGGTCCAGCCAGCTTACTTACTGTTTGTACAGAAAAACCGATTACATTCCCCTCCATATCGACTTTTACCATAACTGCATCATTTTTCGTATCCTTGAAGTACCCCTCCTTTACTTCAAACATCACTTCAAGATAATCAGCTTCTTTGTCAAACCAAATCTTTATCTCTTTTTTCATGATATCGTACACAATCAGCAGGCTTAAATAATTTCCGATTGTACTCTATCATTGATGATAATATGAATACCGATATCAAGAGGCGTAATGCTGATTTAGACAGAGGAATCAATGGCTGGTAAAAGTTTCAAGCAGGGTTACGGCTGTTCTGTGTGCAAAAAACAAGGAATGGAAGTTAAAAGAGAAATCCCGCTATATGAAAGGCATGAAGGTACTATTTACAAATTCAGTGGTTATGTAAAATGTGCTGTTCATGGCATTCAGGAAGCAGTGCCTCTAAAGGACGTGGTCAAGTGAGAGTATGAGTGGCAGAACAAATTTATGGACGAATGTTGAGGAAATTATTCTTACAAATCCAAGCCCCATAGCTTTGAGACGACTTATCACTGCAGATAGCTTGAATGAGTCTGACCTTGAGGACATGACGGCTCTCTGCAAGGCTGGAGAACGGCATAATGACGCAAATGGCGGGGATTCAAGCTGAGTGTATGCTCGCATCTCTGGCACCGGAAAGCACCATCGATAAGCTTTGCTTTGATAGGGTATATTTTTTCGATTCTGCCTTCAACTACTATTTGCTTGGAAATATGCGAGCTGCTTATTTGCCCAACAGAGATTTTTTCAGGAACTTCATCCATAATCCTTCCTCCTTCTCTTTTTAATTTGAATGCGAGAGATGGGATTTGAACCCACGAATGCCTGCGCAATTGGATCTTAAGTCCAACTCCTTTGGCCGCTTGGATACTCTCGCGCGCGTGTCTTGTGGCGTAAATTCCACAAGATTTATATACCGAAAACGCCTATATTTACATGCTTCTTTTCGAGATGCAGAGCCTTAAATCTTGCCTCGCGTTTTTTATATAGTCTTAAGTCCTGCACCTTTGGCCGCTCGGTAACCCCCGCATGGGGACACGTCTAATAGCCCTTGCATTACATTAAGCTAACGCATATTCGACATGGTTATGTACGAGCCGATACAATTCCATGATAATGACACCCACATTTGTAACCTTCTCCCGCAACGTGTTCATCCCACTTACCAACATCTGCAGGAACAGGTGCGGATACTGCGGCTTTCGCCGGGATATAGGTCACCCTGAGGCAAGACTCCTGACCCCGTCCGAAGTAGCGGACATACTGGATAGGGGGGTTCAAGCAGGCTGCTCAGAAGCGCTTTTCACCTTCGGTGAACATGCAGAGGAAGTGGAAGGCTTTATTCCGCTGCTTAATGAGCTTGGGTATCATTCCATAATAGATTACCTTGCTGACATGTGCAGGCTGTCGATACAGAAAGGACTGCTGCCTCACAGCAATCCCGGCACACTTGAAAAAGACGAACTTGAAAAATTAAGATCATGCAACGCAAGCATGGGGCTAATGCTTGAAACTACAGGCATTATTGAAGCCCACAACGGATGTGCGGGAAAAACTCCGGAAGCACGGCTTAAAACGATCAGGACAGCCGGTCAACTGCGGATACCTTTCACAACAGGCATCCTTGTGGGCATAGGAGAAAACCCTTCAGACAGGGTGCGCTCGATACAGATGATAAGGGAAATACATGAAGAATTCGGGCATATCCAGGAAGTGATAATCCAGAATTTTATCCCCAAACCCGGAACAGGTATGTCATCATACCCGCCCCCGGACATGAAAACGATGAAAGAGACCGTATCATTGGCAAGGAGACTTCTTCCTGAAGACGTGGCTGTCCAGGTATCCCCGAACCTGATTTCCCCAGGGGAATTGCTAAAATGCGGCGCCAGCGACCTTGGCGGCATCTCGCCTGAAACAATTGACTACATAAATCCTGAATCCGCATGGCCAACACTTATGGAACTCCGTGCAATGGCAGGCGCTCAGCTTAAAGAGAGGCTGCCTATATATCCGCATTATGTTAAAAAAGAATGGTACAGCACTGAGATCGCCCATCTTTTGAGGTCTCTTTCAGACACAGAAGGATTTCGCAAAATTTATTAATGGGTGTTGCATTATTACTTCAAACTTCAGGTGGTAATATACAAAAATTGCAGAGCATCCAGGACGAAATTCTCAGACGGGTCGAAGTCGGAAAATGCACGACGGAAGACGCGCTGACGCTTTATAATAGTCCAACTCTTCTTTTTCCGCTTGCCGAATCGCTGCGAAAAAAGGCAGTTGGTGACGTGGTTACTTATGTGATCAACAGGAACATCAATTTCACGAACAGGTGCACAGGTACATGCAAATTCTGTGCGTTTCGCAAACAGGACGGGTTTCTCTTATCTATCCCTGAAATTTTAGACAAGATATATGAAGCTGTTAATATAAATGCCACAGAAGTCTGCATCCAGGGCGGGCTCCTTCCAGACTGGGATATCAATAACTACTGCGAGATACTTGAAGCGATAAAACAGGATTTCCCTCAAATTCATATCCATGCTTTTTCCCCGATGGAGGTGTTCCATGCAGCGAATAACAGCAATATCAGCATTAAAGAGACGCTATCTATGCTTAGAAAGTCGGGTCTTGGCTCGATGCCCGGAACCGCAGCAGAGATACTTTCTGACAGGGTGAGGGAAGAGATATGTCCTGACAAACTTACGACGCATGAATGGATCGACGTCGTCATGACCGCACACATGACAGGGATCCCAACCACATCTACCATGATGTATGGTCATATCGAGACGCTGGAAGAGAGGATCGAACACATGTTCATAATCCGCGAAATACAGAAGAAAACAGGCGGATTCACTGAATTCGTCCCGCTTCCATTTATGCATTTGAATAACAGCCTTGGTCATGATGAAAAGCTTTCCCGCGAACATGACGACCTGAAAATGCACGCGCTTGCAAGGGTTATATTACATCCATATATAAGGAACATCCAGGTAAGCTGGGTAAAAATGGGGAAAAAAATGGCACAGTCCGCCCTTAACTTCGGAGCCAATGATATGGGCGGAACGCTAATGGAGGAAAACATCTCAAAAAGTGCAGGAGCGTCAAACGGTGAATACATGGCTCCGCATGAATTCGAGAGCCTTATACGTGGGATAAACCGGATACCCCGGCAGCGCAATACGCTTTATCAACCTGTTGATATTTTTTGATGAGGTTGTATCCCTCCGTAACTTTTATTATATCAACTGTTATTAACTTGAATAATGACTGATGAAACATTGACGGAAATTCCTCCTGTGAAGGATGAAGTTCTAGAAAAACTTGAAAATATGCTTGAGAACATGCCGGAAACCGCTAGACAGCCAATACGCGACCTCATCAACAAAAGAAAAGTTGAGCTGGGTCTGATGAAATCAGGATTGCCCACGGCAGGTTATCGATTGAGAAAAACCGAGAGAAAAGCTCCTCGGAGAAAGCCCTCAAAAGAAACTGTTAAGTCTCTCAATAAAATCGCAAAGGGTGTGGGTAAGGTCAGGGAACTGGAAGATGAAGTCAGCCTTGATATTGACGTAAAAGATGAACCTCTTAAGAAAGATCGAAAATTAACCGAAGAATCTGATTCATATAAGTATTAAATTTCCCAGTACTGCCTGAAGGTAACCCAGAGCTGCGGTAGATGTTCCTGCAAAAGCTCATTTGAAGCATAGCAGGCATCAAGCCTTTTTCTTTTCTCAAGCGCCCTTCCAAGCGGCTTTCCCAATAGGCGCCTGGTTTTTGTATCGTATTCTGATATTATTCCAAGGTCATCGTTTTCAAGTGCCTTCACCATTGTATTTCCTGCGATCTCTCCAGCAAGCATGGCATTGTTGATGCCCGCGCCAGTTACAGGATCGGCCATACCCGCACTGTCACCCACGAGCAGGACATTGCCGCGGAAAAGCTTCTCACGCAGCCCGCTTATCGGCAGGGCGCCCGCGACGTATTCAGTTTTTATTCCATTAAGACGCTGTGAAAGGAATGATCTGGCGATAAATTTTTCAAGATAAGCGCGCGGATTACCTTCCGTAACCCCCACTCCGACTTTTGCAGAATCTTTCCCTGTGGGGTATATCCAGACATATCCTCCTGGAGCATAATCCGAATTAAAAAATATCTCGCAGGTTTGAGAAAGCAGTTCTATCCCTAACAAGTGGTACTGCGAGCAAACCGCGAATTTTTGCTTTTCAAATCCGAAAAGGGAGGCGGTTTTTGAAAAAACGCCATCTGCGCCCACGATCATTTTACCATTTGAAATCCCGTCGCGAAATTTTACACTTCCCGCAACAACGTCCAGAAGAGGCGAATCCCATCTTATCTGTGCGCCCGTGTCTTTTGCTTTCTGTGCAAGCGCCATATCGAATGAAGCTCTGTCCACAACAAGCCCGTTCAATTCAAAATCGTGATATGAGAAGTCAGGGAAATACGTGCGCATTTTTGTTATTCTTGACTGGATTACAGAATTATCAGGCAGCTCCAGGTTTATAGTATTGCTCACGTATCCGGCGCATGGCGACCTGCAGGAAGAGTCTTTCTCAAGCATAAGTACGCGGTAGCCGGCCTGAGCTACCACTGCCGCAGTAACAGACCCGGCAGGTCCTGCCCCAATGACGATCACGTCATATTCCATCAGCGATATACCCACTCAGGGGAGTAATATTTAGGGATCAGGTTTTTGGTAAGCTCTTTTTCCTTCTTGCTAAGAGTCCCATTTTTTAATTTTACATGGAAGTGCTCTTCGAATTTATCCTTCATGACATTCCTGACTTCTTCCATGTCGCGCTGTTGCCCCAGTTCCCTGTCAAGCCATGTCAGACCTTCCCTGATGGATGCTATCTTCTTATCAAGGAACTTTTCCTTTGGTATATTGGATATACGAAGCATTTCCTCGATATCAAAATCAAGCAGAAGCGTCCCATTCTGGAGCAGTTTGCCTTCCCAGCGCGTCTGGGCGTTGCCAGATATTTTCTTGTTATCCACAGTGACATCGTTGATGGGTCGGAACGCGGCATTCAGACCATAATGAACAAGCGTGTCTATGAGGACGCCGCATACCTGTTTATACGATTCTATGATGTCAAGAGGAAAAAGGTCGTTATCTATCGTTCCCACAACGCCATAGTTTATCTGCCTGCACCTGTCATCTGAGAACGCTATCCCTCCACCACTTATCCGCCTCGTGATCGTGTAGTCCTTGCACTTCGGAAGGTCAAGTTCTACCTGAGCCTTCTGGAAGAACCCAAGTATGATGGACTTCTTTGGAGTCCAGAAAAAAAAGGTGTTGCCTTCGTCGCCTTTCAGTATCGCCTCATCCATCGCCATCATGTCGCGTATGTCCACAAGCCCGAAATCAATGAACCGCCATTCTTCCATTATTATGCCTCCAGAGCTTTCATTATGGATTCTGTGAAATCAACCGGCGCCGTCCCGGGGGACTGGATGTTCTCTTTTGCATAAGTTTCCTCGATATTTTTCAAGAGTTCCTCACGCTTTGCCGGCGTTCCTTTCAGGTTCTCAAGTATCCTGAAAACCGCTTCTTCAGGGAAAAGAAAAAAATCCCCTGATATAGTTATGTCACTTATCTTACCATTTTCCAGTATCACGAACGACCTTATAAGTCCGCCTCTTGATTTATGGATCCCGGGTTTTGTTTTCAATATATCCATAGCTATTGCTCCATTAAATATATTATAGCGCATGATGCTGTTATCCTATAAAAAAATGTGGGCGGAGAATATTACATTCTCGCGCCTTCGTTCCGCCATGATACCGTATGGGAACCCATCATGCCAGTCTTGAATCTCGGACAGAGATCAATACTGCAATTCCTTGAGTACTTATGTCTACACTCGGTCACAAGGCGAAGCGGCAGGACATCGGTCTGCTCATAATGGGCAAATGAGGCGAAAATACCTTTGCCAATAACACAACCGGATACAGGTCTAATATTCATACGTTTCCTCCATCTGCAGGTAGTATCGTACTGCAGTAAATTAATGAATAAACATGATATTATATAATGTTTCTCTCTATCATTATTATGAGATTTACTTTGATAAAATATTATATATTGAAAAGCCTTTGCCACAGTAGATGAGGGAATTTCTTTAATATATTCTTAATCCTATTTTCAAAAAAATTAATATATATATAGGGGATAATGAGCAATAAGGCAATTACAAGAAATATCTTCAGCATTGGATTTAAAGGATTTTCCGGGTACCACTCAGGGTAAAGCTCCCACATAAGCTCATAACCAGTCATATTGAAATTTATGTCTTTACAGCTTATATATTTAATCCCTGCTCAAATCCTCTCCACCATAGTATATTTGCTGGACCGAATTATAAATGTCCTCCATACCCGATCCGTAAGTGGATGAGACAGGTAATAACTTCTGACCTGCGCCGAATGACTTAAGAGCCGAAAGAAATTCGATGTTCAACTGGTTGCGCAGTGTTGGCATCTCGTCATGTATCGCATTGTCAAGTTCCATGAAGTCTTGGCTCCATTTCAATATATCTTCACGTTCCTTATCTTTCAGGAGGTCAGATTTTGTAAGGATGCTCATGAAAGGTACATTGAACCTGACCTGCACGGAAGCTGCCTGGAGCATCAGCGTGATAAAGCCCGAAGGTGTTTTTGATATGACTGGATCGTAGAGGTAGCCGATAATGGATCTCTCAGCGCCGAAAGAATCGACAAGCACTTTTCCCGACTGCCTGAGGGTAAACAGTTCCATCTGACCTGGTGTGTCAAAAATGATGTAGTCAGTTTCAAAGCTATCTATTATTTCTTTCATCTCAGTAATGTTCAGAGCCAGCATGTCAGCCGCGATTATCTGCGCGCCATTTGGTCCAACGTCGTAGTCTTCCATAACATCCTTCAGTTTTATCCAATCCCTGATATCCACATCAGGAACGTATGGCGCATTTTCGATGCCTGGATCGAGGTTCACTGTTACAGCATCATATCCCTGTCTCTGCATCCATCCCAGGAAGGCGCCTGTGAGCGTTGACTTGCCGCTTCCTGCCGAGCCGATAAAGTAAAGGTTAATCATTTGTATCTGGTGAATAATATCGGTGCTAAGAGAAAAGAGTTGTGATGTTAGATAAAATCAAATTGTATTCGAATTTCGTTGTATTGAAGCATACCCTGTTCGCCATTCCATTTGCTTACCTTGGGGCTTTCCTTGCAAGCCTCATTACCAGCGGTGTTGTGCCGGAACCAGTCATATTGTTCTGGGTCGGGCTTGCTTTCCTCGGAGCCAGGAGTGCGGCAATGGCGCTTAACAATCTTGTGGATAAGGACATAGATGCGAAGAATCCAAGGACAGCGCAGCGCGAACTCCCGTCAGGGAAGATCACAATGAAAGAGGTATGGGCAATTATAATTGTATCCTATTTCCTGCTGTTCTATTCAGCATATCAATTGAACTGGCTCTGCTTCCTGCTTGCGCCCATAATCCCCATTACTTCGATCGTATATCCATACCTCAAGCGATTCAGTCCCATATCTCATTTCGTGCTCGGGTTGAACCTGGGTTATGCGCCTGTCGGGGGCTGGCTTGCTGTTGCAGGGACGATAAACTTTCCCTTCCAGGCGCCTGAGTTCGCAATGCTGCTGCTGCTTTTTGCGGTCACGTTCTGGGTAGGGGGATTTGATATAATATACTCGCTGCTGGATTTTGATTTTGATAAAAAAGAGGGGCTATATTCAGTGCCCACGTTTTTTGGTGTTAAGAATGCGCTGTTATTTTCGTTCGCATCGCACATACTGATGCTGGCGCTCCTTGTTGGATTGATGTTCGTGCTGGATCTGGGGCTGGTTTTCAAGATCGGGCTTGTGGTTATCGCAGCGCTGATATGGTATGAGCACACGCTTGTTAAGGCTGATAATTTTACGAGCATACCTGTGGCGTTCTTTAATGTGAATGCTGCGGTGAGTATGAGCATGCTGGTTTTTACGGTGGCGGATGTGATGGTGAGAATACCTTAACATTTCTATTCTGGATTTTTAATTCCTAATCTCCACAAGCGCTTTCTCATACACCTTCAGATCATTCCCATTGTGCAGCACGAACCTAACCTCAACGATCCCTTCATTTTCCACAAGGAAATCAACAACAGTCCGAAGTGCCACCCTGCTTGCTTTCTCAACAGGATATCCGTACGCACCTGTGCTTATAGAAGGAAATGATATGGTCTTTATTCCCATCTTCAGGGCAAGCGCAAGGCTATTCCTGTAAGCGCGCGAAAGCTTTTCAGGCTCTCCATTATTCCCGCCGCTCCAGATCGGACCAACAGTATGGATCACCTTTTTCGACATAAGATGTCCTCCTGTTGTCGCTACTGCATCCCCGGTGGGAAGACCGGCAGGCAGTGAGCACCGTATGAGTCTGCATTCTTCCAGTATCTGCACTCCGCCTTTGCTATGTATCGCGCCGTCCACTCCGCCCCCGCCCATGAGGCTGCTGTTCGTGGCGTTCACTATGGCGTCTGTTCCCTGTTCCGTTACGTCCCCCTGCGAGAGAAGGATCCTGGTATTTCCAATACTGGCTCCCATTATATATCTTAACACCTCATCCAAAGGATAGAATTAATAACACGTCATGACATTTAGGGTTAAAATTACGAGGTAGTATGCCACAAAGACGGGACATAAAAAAAGTACTGATTATAGGATCAGGCCCTATACTTATAGGTCAGGCAGCAGAATTCGATTATTCAGGCACACAGGCATGCAAGGCGCTTCGACAGATGGGTTATGAGATCGTACTTGTAAATTCCAACCCGGCTACCATCATGACAGATCCTGGAATGGCTGACAGGACATATATTGAGCCGCTTAATTCCCAGATGCTTGAAAA
The DNA here is from genome assembly GCA_018900975.1 of Methanobacteriota archaeon. GTDB lineage: Archaea > Halobacteriota > Methanosarcinia > Methanosarcinales > Methanoperedenaceae > Methanoperedens. The sequence continues at coordinate 3,881 of JAHIFK010000017.1, read as the reverse complement.
GATCATTGAAAAAGAGCGACCTGATGCTGTACTTCCGAACCTCGGAGGTCAGAACGGGCTTAACCTGACGTTAGAGCTTCATAAAAAAGGTGTGCTTGAAAAATATGGCGTGAAGATAATAGGGGTACAGGCAGACGCGATCGAGAAAGGTGAAGACCGCATAATTTTCAAGGAAACAATGAATCAACTGGGTCTGGAAGTACCTCGCAGTGAAGCGACCCTGACCGTGGAAGGCGCTGAAAAGATCGCAAAAGAACTGGGATATCCTGTTGTTGTTCGTCCCGCCTATACGATGGGAGGGACTGGCGGCGGGATAGTCTATAATGTTGATGAACTGCGCACCATAGCTGCACGCGGCATCGCGGCAAGTCTTATTGGACAGGTGCTTATCGAAGAATCAGTGCTTGGCTGGGAGGAACTCGAACTTGAAGTAGTCCGGGACACCAGTAACAAAAAAATAACCGTTTGCTTTATAGAGAATGTTGATGCAATGGGTGTTCACACAGGCGACAGTTTCTGTACCGCGCCGATGCTCACTATCAAAAAAGAACTTCAGGAGAGGCTGCAGGAATATTCACACCGTATAGTCGAAGCCATAGGCGTGATAGGAGGAACGAACATCCAGTTCGCCCATGACCCAATAAGCGATCGCGTTGTCGTTATTGAGATCAACCCGAGAACATCACGATCATCAGCTCTTGCTTCAAAGGCTACGGGCTTCCCAATAGCCCTTGTATCTGCAAAGCTTGCAGCAGGGTTCTTACTTTCTGAAATTCCCTATTGGCGCGATGGAACTCTTGACAAATATACGCCATCTGGTGACTACGTAGTCGTAAAGTTCGCACGATGGGCTTTTGAGAAATTTCCTGGATCGATCGACAAACTTGGCACACAGATGCGCGCTGTTGGCGAAGCGATGAGCATTGGAAAAAATTACAAGGAAGCGTTCCAGAAAGCCATCCGATCACTTGAAACAGGACGCTATGGACTTGGCTTTGCCAAGAATTTCAATAAACTCTCACTTGAGGAATTGCGCCAGCTTTTGAAGGAACCGTCCTCTGAGCGCCAGTTCATAATGTATGAAGCTCTTCGGAAAGGGATGCAAGTTGATGAATTAAATAAATTAACACATATAAAGGCATGGTTCATTACGCAAATGAAGGAGCTTGTAGAACTTGAAGAGAAAATTCTTAAATTAAAAGGCAGGATGCCGCCTGATGACCTTCTCATAAATGCTAAAAAAGACGGTTTTTCCGACAGGTACCTCGGAAAGATACTCGGTGTGCCTGAAAAAGAAATAAGAACGCGGCGTATATCACTCGGATTGCGCCAGGCATGGAATATAGTACCTGTAAGCGGCGCAAAGAACGCAGCGTACTACTATTCTACATACAATGCTCCCGATGAAGTGCCTGTATCAGATAAGAAGAAGGTCATGATAATCGGCGGCGGACCAAACAGGATAGGACAGGGTATTGAATTCGACTACACCTGCGTGCATGCCGCTTTTACGCTTCGAGAGATGGGATATGAATCCATCATGGTCAATTGCAACCCTGAGACTGTTTCCACAGACTACGATACCTCGGACAAGCTGTACTTTGAACCTGTCACAGTAGAGGACGTGCTAAGCATTTATGAAAAAGAAAAGCCGCAGGGTGCCATTGTTCAGTTCGGAGGACAGACTCCACTTAACATAGCAAATGAACTTGAAGAGGCAGGAGTTAAGATAATGGGTACTTCTGTCGACAGTATCGATCTTGCAGAAGACAGGGATAGGTTCGGGAAGGTCATCGAAAAACTCAGGATCCCTGCGCCAGACCACGGAACTGCCATATCGCTTGAGGAAGCGATAAAAGTAGCGGCTCGCATTGGTTACCCGCTCGTTGTCCGCCCTTCGTACGTTCTCGGAGGTCGCGGGATGGAAATAGTGTACGACGCAAGCATGCTCAAAAAATATGTTGAAGGAGCAATAGAGATAACACCGGAAAAACCCATGCTCCTTGATAAGTTCCTTGAAGATGCGCTCGAATGCGAAGTGGACGCCATTTCAGACGGTGATGATGTATTTATCCCGTCGATCATGGAACACATAGAACTTGCAGGTATCCACTCTGGTGATAGTGCATGTGTTCTGCCGCCCATTGGGATCAAAGAGGAAGAACTCAAAACACTCGAAGAATATACAAGGCGCATCGCGATCGAATTAAAAGTTGTTGGGCTGATAAATATACAGTATGCTATCCAGAAAGGGAAGGTTTACATCCTGGAAGCGAACCCGCGCGCTTCACGCACTGTGCCTCTTGTATCCAAGGTCACAGGAGTATCAATGGCGCGCATCGCGACACAGGTCTTGCTTGGTGTAAAACTAAAAGATATAGATACGCACAGGCGCAAATACTCGCATTTTGGCGTCAAAGAGGCGGTATTCCCGTTCAACATGTTCCCTGAAGTCGATCCTGTACTGGGACCTGAGATGCGCTCAACAGGCGAAGTGCTGGGACTTGCAGATTCCTTTGCAATGGCTTTCTATAAATCCCAGGTCGCAGCCGGATTTACTCCGCCGTTGAACGGAACTGCTCTTATCACTGTGGCAAAGGTGGACAGGCAGGGCGCGCTTGTGGTCGCAAAAGAGCTGGTAGATTCAGGATTCAAGATAATTGCTACGGAAGGCACGGCAGATTTCCTTATAGAGAACGGGATAGACTGTGAGGCTGTCAAGAAATTAAATGAGGGCAGACCCAATATCGTCGATATGATGAAAAACGGGGATATACAGTTCGTTCTGAACACGCCTGTGGGTAAACAGAGTGCCTATGATGACAGTTACATAAGAAAATCCGCCATCAAATTCAAGATCCCGTACTTCACTACAACGGATGCAGGGCGGGCGGCTGCAAGAGGGATCAGGGCAGCCAGGGAAAATCGCATCGAGGTGAAGTCGCTGCAGGAATACCTTGCAGAGATAGAATGAAAAACAGGTAGATAAGAGGTAAAATGCCAATAAGAGCAGATATCAAGAAAGTCCTTCTGATAGGTTCAGGTCCCATAATGATAGGTCAGGCAGCAGAGTTTGACTTTTCCGGAAGCCAGGCATGCCGGTCTCTGCGCGAAGAAGGAATAAAAGTCGTGCTTGTCAACAGCAATCCCGCGACTATAATGACTGACACCGACATGGCGGACGCTATTTATATCGAGCCTCTTGAACCTGAAATAATCGAAAAGATCATAGAAAAAGAAAGACCTGACGGCATTATTGCAGGATTGGGCGGCCAGACCGGACTTAATATCACATCTGAACTTGCAGAGATGGGAGTATTTGAAAAATACGGGGTCGAGCTTCTTGGCACATCACTGCAGGCGATCAAGGATTCAGAAGATCGTGATCTCTTCAAGCAAAAAATGATAAGCCTGGGTGAGAAAGTTCCACGCTCAAAGGCCGTGAAAACACTTGTTGATGCAGAAGCCCTGATCGAAGAACTCGGGCTTCCACTAATCATCCGCCCTGCTTACACCTTGGGGGGAGCAGGAGGCGGCATAGCCTACACACGGGAGCAGCTCCTTGAGATCACAGAGCGTGGGCTCAAGCTTTCACGTATCCATCAGGTGCTGATAGAAGAAAGCATCATCGGATGGAAGGAATTCGAATATGAGGTCATGCGCGACAGGAACGATACCTGCATCGTGATATGCAATATGGAGAACATCGACCCCATGGGTATTCACACAGGCGAGTCCATCGTCGTCACTCCTTCGCAGACGCTGTCGGATGCCGATCACCAGAAACTGCGCAGTACCTCAATTAAGATAATCAGGGCGCTGGGCATCGAAGGAGGATGCAATATCCAGTTCGCAGTGCGCGAAGATGAGGTCAGGATAGT